>NZ_RJOH01000004.1:0-136532 GCF_003942995.1 Streptococcus mitis
GGATATGATAAAAAGACATTTACAGGTCAAGAATTGATTGATAATTTGCAAGTATTGTCTTCTTTTGATCATTCTTATGTTTCTTCTAGTAATAAATTGGTGAAGAGTAGACAATTGAAGACAATTCGTTTCAACGAAAAAACAACCTTAGGCGAAGATATGGAATTTTGGTATAAATTATATCTAATTTCTGATAAAATTGTATATGTAAACAAAGATAATTACATTTATCGAACTAGTAGTGATGAATACAAACACTTTGAATTAGAAAAAATTAGGAGTGATATTCAACAACGATTGAATTTTATTGCATTTCTAACTGCTAGAAAGTTAGAAGTTAGTTCGTATGTAGATGACTGTATTGTGTATCTTCGCTATTTACTTGACAAGATAAAATTCGAGGAATTGGAATTTACTCAAACTGCAAGATGGTTGCAAGAGGTACTATTTCTATTAGAAGGATAATATATTAGTCTGTAGGTCAAGAAAAAGTTTTTGTAGATGTTGAGAGGATTGTTTGAAATCAAGAACTAGGAAAAAAGGATATGATAGAAAGTGGAGAGAAATGAAGCTACATATTACCAATCTGTATGGGATGGCTCGAGAAAGTACAGCAACCATTGCTCAAAATGCTGTTCAAAAGATAGCTAGTCAACTAGAATTTAGAGAGTTAGGGATTTATTTTTATCATGCTACTTCTGAAACAGTCGAAGAAAGAAGTAGAAGACTGGACGGGATTCTAGCAAGTGTTTCAATGGGAGATGTAGTGGTTTTTCAGACTCCAACTTGGAATGGTATAGAGTTTGAAAGAGAATTTTTAAGTAAGTTGAAACTTCTCAATGTGAAAATTATTATATTTGTTCATGATGTGATTCCCCTGATGTTTAAAGCAAATGAATTTCTGATGCAGGATTACATCAATCTATACAACATGGCAGATAGTATCATCTTACCATCAGAAGCTATGAAAGAGAAACTGCTTCAAAATGGCCTGAATGTTAAAAAAATTATTTTTCAAAGAATGTGGGATCATCCTCATGATTTGGACTTACATGAACCTATATTTAAAAAAGAAATCTATTTTGCAGGGAATTTAAGCCGTTTCCCAGAATTAAAAACTTGGGAGGGGACAGTTCCTCTAACTGTATTTTCAAATGAAGAACAGCTTTCTTTATCGAATCAAGTTCATATTACAGGTTGGAAGACTGATGAAGAAATGCTCCTAGAGTTATCAAGAGGCGGATTTGGACTGGTTTGGACTACACATCAAAATAAGGAACAAAATATAGATTATTACAGTATGAATGTTTCTTATAAGTTGAGTACTTATTTAGCTGCAGGCATTCCTGTCATTATTCCTGCTACTTTATCTAACTCGGACTTTATAGTAGAGCAAGGATTAGGCGTTGTAGTTGATAACTTAGAGGAAGCAAGCCATTTGGTGGAACAACTATCAGAAGAAGCCTATCTTCAAATGTGTAGTAGAGTACGTTATTTTTCCTTTTTACTAAGTCAAGGTTTTTATGCAAAACAGTTCTTATTGCAAGCAGTTTTTGAATTAGGAATTAGTAACAATCAAACATCACGAGGTATTCGACTATTGACAGTTACAAATAGTCAGGATTTGGAACAAATTGAATACCTAGTAGAACAACTTCCTGAGTGTGATTTTAGTATTGTTGCAAGAACTGTGATGGGGCCGCGTTTAACTGATTTAGCTGAGAAAGAAAATGTGTATCTATATCCTGCTTCGGATTCAGAAAAAATTGAGAAAATACTGGATAAAGCTGATTTATATTTGGATATTAACTATGGTGGGGAAGTAGATGGTATATTTAATGGCTTATTAGAAAAAAATATTCCTTGTTTTGCTTTTTATAAAACACAAAATGGAGAAAGAGGGCAATATCTATTTTCTATAAAAAATGTTGATGCTATGGTAGCTGCAATTAGGAATTATGCTGAAACAAAACAATTGCCCAAGAAGCCATTTGATTTTGAGGTGCAGACCATAGATGAAACGCTTGATTATATTCTGGAGCATCAATCTTCAATCGCTCGATTTGGTGATGGCGAGGCTGCAATCATGCTAGGCCAATCTATTAATTATCAGAAATATGACCCTAAACTTGCAGAAGAATTGAAATTTATTTTTAATCAAGAAAGTAGTCCTACATTAATTATTGGTTTACAAGAAGGATTGAAAAATCGTTTTTCTTTTGTTCCAGATGCTTTGGCCTTTTGGAGACAATATTTAGAGGATTATGAGGAATTTTACCTAGAGTATTGTAAAAATTCTTGGTACGGCTCAACTTTTATTTCCAGACCTTATATTGATTTTTTAGATAAATCAAAAGCTAAATCTCAATTTGAAAAGTTGAAAAAACTATGGGAAGGAAGAGATATCCTTATCGTAGAAGGCTATGCTTCTAGATCTGGGGTAGGAAATGATTTGTTTGATGGAGCTAAGAGCATTAAGCGAATTATTTGCCCGTCTCGACATGCCTATGATAAGAAAAATGAGATAATGGAAGCAATAATGAACCATGCTGATGGACGTTTAGTTTTGTTAATGCTAGGTCCTACAGCTAAGGTTTTAGCCTATGAACTTGCTATCAAGGGTATGCAGGCCATTGATATCGGACATGTAGATTCTGAGTATGAGTGGATGCAGATGGGGGCTGAAAATAAGGTTTTATTACACAACAAGCATACTGCAGAGTTTAATCTAGATACAGAAATAGAATTAGCAGATGATGAAGCATATTTGAGTCAAGTTGTTGTAGACTTGAGTGCAGAATAGTATTGGATATGGAATTTCGGAGGAGAGATGACATCAGATAGAATTGCAATCGTTTTGATTGCTGATCAAGCTTACACAGAACAATTGACTGTGACCATGAAATCTATCATGTATCATAATAAATCCGTTGATTTTTATATTATTAATCAAGGAATTATGACAGACTGGTTTAGAAAAGTTAGACGTGTCGCAAAAATTTTGGGAGGAGCTGTCTACAGTATTCCGTTTGATACGGAAAAAATATCTTGTAAATTGGGAATTCCAAACCACAGCAGTCTAATTGCTTATGTCAAATATTTTATAGCAGATTTAGTGGATAGAGAGAAGGTTCTCTATATTGATAGTGATACTGTCATAAATGGTGATTTAAAGTCTATTTTTTCAATAGAATTAAGTGGTTTTCCAGTTGCTGCTGTAAGAGATATAGATGGAAGTTATAATACTGGTGTTTTGCTTATAGATATTGCTAAATGGAGAGAATTAAGCATTTCGGAACAATGTCTAGAGATTTGTTCAAATAGGAAAAAAGAACAATTAGATCTAGAAGATTTTAAGAATNCTCAGTCGATTTTTAATCAGGTATTTCAAGATAGTTGTTTGGAATTAGATAAAAGTTACAATGTTCAGGTGGGATATGATTTGATTGCTTTTTATAATAATTGGCAGGAACATTTTAATCTAGAATACAATCCGCTTGTTATTCATTATACAACGAATAGAAAGCCGTGGAATAGTTCTGTCTCCTATAGATTTCGTGAAAAATGGTGGGATTTCTATCATCTTGACTTTCAACAGCTGTTAGCCCATCATCTGGATAATTTTAGTTTTGTAAAGGATAAGAAACAAGGTCTTGATTTCTTTACATTTACAACGACAGAGAGCTTTGAAAACATTGAACGTTTAGCAACAACATTTCCAGAACATCGCTTTCATATAGTAGCTTATACAGCTGTAGGCTCATATTTAAATGGTTTGGGACAGTTTGATAATATTTATCTGCATCCAGAGTGCACCACTGCTACTTTGGAGAACTTATTCGAGGATGTAGATGCTTATCTGAATATTAATTATGGGGACATCGATGAAGCCATTTTAAGAAGTATGAAACAGCTCAAGAAACCTATTTTTTCATTTTATGCAACTCACAAGGGAAAGGTAGATCAGTATTTATTTCTAAGAAAAGAAATTGAGAAAATGGAAGATGCTATTCGCTTATTTTCTGAAATTGGGGCAGAGAGATTTAGTCAGGCTTTTAAACAGGAAGAATTGTTTGATATTACAGTCATGTCGATTGATGAGACCTTGGATGAGCTTTTAGCAACGGATAAATCCTTGGTTCGATTTGGAGATGGTGAGTTTAGCTTGATAAACGGCAATAGTATCGCATATCAGGAGTATCAAGAGGACTTAGCTCAAGAAATGAGAGAAATTTTGATAAATGCAGATAAGGAAGATAATGTACTTGTGTGCTTACCAGAAATTTTTGGAATTTTTAAGGGAAATTTTCTCCAAAATAAAGATTCAGAAAATTTTTGGAAAAATGAGTTAGATTATCATGGAAGGTTTTTCCAAGATATTTGCAAGGCAAAGAGATATGGTTCAGCTTGGATTTCAAGACCGTATATTAATAGCGAAGATAAAAGCAAGGTGGCTACTCATTTTGAAAAAATAAAAGAATTGTTTGCAGGCAAGGATATACTTATTGTAGAGGGAGCAACTACACGAGCAGGAGTTGGTAATGATTTATTTAACAATGTTCGCTCTATAAAACGTATTATTTGTCCTTCCCACCATGCTTTTTCAAAGGTGGATGTTATTCAACAAACCGTTTTAAATCACGCGGCGGGACGACTAATTTTACTGATGCTTGGTCCAACAGCCAAAATATTGGCTTATCGGTTGTCTAGATTAGGGTATCGTGCCTTAGACCTTGGCCATATTGATTCTGAATATGAGTGGATGCAAATGGGAGCAGAGACAAAGGTACAGTTAAAACATAAGCATACAGCAGAATTTAATTTTGACCAAGGGATTGAATTTATAGAGGATGAAAACTATAACAATCAAATTGTTGCAGATTTGACTAAGTAGAGAGGTATAAATATATGGATGTTCCATTGATTTCGGTTATTATTCCTGTATATAATGTAGAGGAATACATTGAACATTGTATTAAAAATATTTTGTTACAGACATATACGAATATAGAGGTTATCATTGTCAACGATGGTAGTCTTGATGATAGTATCACTATTGCAAAGAAATTGACAGAAGATGACTCTCGTTTTATCTTTCTTGATAAGGAAAATGGTGGACAGTCGGATGCTCGAAATGCAGGACTAGATATTGCGACGGGTGATTATATCTTTTTCTGTGATCCAGATGACTTTATGTTTGAGAAGAGTATTGAAAATCTGTATTATGCAAGTCAACTAACTGAAGCAGATATTGTCGTAGGATCATTTTGTCGTTTTGAAGAAGGTATGTTTTATTTTTATCCAAAACCCAAAGAAGACGAATTACTGTTTCCGCTCAGTGCTAGAGATGCTATACAAGGTATGGATAGCATGGAGGATTATACCCTCCTTCGCTATTCTGCAGTTTGGGGGAAATTATTCAAAAAGCATTTATTTGATGAAATTCGCTTTCCTAAGGGGAAATATGCAGAAGACCAGTTTATTATGTGGAAACTCTATCTAGCAAGTGAAAAGATGACTCGGTATGATTCAGATATTTATGCCTACAGAATCAATTTTAAAGGACTGACTCAGAACTACAACTTATCTCATTTAGATTTTATAGAAGCGATTGAGGAGCGTATTGAAACCTTGATGGAGATGCCAGACCTAGATTATCCGATGGAACTAGCATTTAATCAATATAAATTTGCTTTAAAGAGAAATTTATCAATGTTAGAGGGAACAGAATTTGTCCAAGAAGAAGCAACAGTGCGCGAAAAGTTGGAGCATGCTGAGAATGGGAATTACCTGTTTTTGAAAGATAAAAGTGAGTGAAATATGGAAAATAAATTAATCAGTATTATTGTGCCGGTTTACAATGTCGAAGAGTATCTCAAACAATGCTTGGATAGCATTCTAGAGCAAACTTTTAGCAATTATGAAGTTATCCTTGTAAATGATGGCTCGACAGATAGCTCAGGTCTAATTTGCCAAGAATACGCTGAAAAAGATGTACGTATTCGTTATTTTGAAAAAGAAAATGGCGGTATTTCGGATGCTCGAAATTATGGAATTGAACAAGCCAAAGGAGAATATCTTACTTTTGTTGATTCAGATGATTTTTTAGATGCATCACATTTGAATGTTCTTTATAATGCATTAGTAGACAATGATGTAGACATCTCTATCGTAAACTATGCTAATTACCAAACTTCTACTGCAACCTTCTATCTTCATACATTTGGAGAATATTATGAAAAAACCTATACTTCAGAAGAGTTGATTGATGATTTATCATTTCTTGAAAGAAATGATTTATCTTTTTCTACTCTCTGGGGCAGCCTATATAAGAAAAATGTATTTTCATTTTTACGTTTTCCTAAAGGTGTGATAGGTGAGGACGTTGCATTAATCTATAAAATGTATACTCAAGTAGATAAAATTGTATATGTTCATAAAGATACCTATATTTACAGAGAAAATGATTCTGGAATATCAAAGAGTAAAATATATCCCCTTGTCACAGCTCAGTTAAATCATATAGCAGAGCGCCTAGCTCTGTTAGCTATTATGGGATATGATGTGACGAAACATTTTAAACACTATAGAACATTCTTAGAAATTACTGAATACAATATGAGAATGGTATGGGGGATGGAAGATACAGAAACCTATCGTCATATTAAGGAAAACTTACAACTTATCTCTTCTAATAAGAGTTAAGGAAGCAAAGGAAATAGAATGCTAGAAACAATCAGTATCATTATTCCCATCTATAATGTGGAGTCCTATCTCAGAAAATGCTTAGATAGTATAATTGAACAATCTTTTCCTTATTTTGAATTGCTTTTAATAAATGATGGCTCTACTGACGCTTCAGCTCAGATTTGTCAAGAGTATGTGGAAAAAGATGACAGAATCCGTTATTTTGAAAAAGAAAACGGTGGAGTTTCTTCAGCTCGTAATTTTGGAATCAAACATTCGCGGGGTGAGTACATTACATTTATTGATTCGGATGATTGGGTTGAACCAAATTATTTAGAGATTTTATACAAGGCAATGAAAGAGCAAGATGCGGATATTGTAGTTGCAAATTATTGTACTTTCCGTGAAAATGACTCAATGTTTTTATTTCATGTTGCTGAAACAAATGAAGCTCTTGTATTTCAACCTGATGATGCTTTTTTTAACTATATGTTTTCAACCTTTGGTACAGATATTTCGTGGGGAAGTGCTTGCAGTAAATTATTTAAAAAGTCTCTGTTTGACCGTCTTTATTTTTCCGAAGACATATCTTGGGCAGAGGATTTTGATTTAATGTATAAATTGTTTTTAGTTTCGAAATGTATCGTCTATCTTCATAAAGCTCCATATTGTTATCGTGACCGTGGAGACAGTGCTTCTAAATCACCAGGGGAAGAACCTATTCGTCAAAGCTTGAAAGTTTCAGAAAATCGTTTACTAAATCTTGCTTTGGTAGGAATTGATTTAACGGAAGCTAGAAAGCATCATATTGGGTTATTACAGTGGATGAAGTATAATATGGGAACAGTATGGGATATGTCTGATACGGTCACCTTTAAAAAAATAGAGCAGCAATTATGGCTACTAGATTTAAAAAATAGAGGTAAGAGTACCTAGACAGTCTTTATGGTTTTATATAGAAATAGTAAGGAAAGTGAGAAATATATTGAAAACAGAAACAATATCAATCATTGTACCCATTTATAATGCAGAGAATTATCTGAAATCGTGTTTGGATAGTGTGCTGTCACAAACCTTTAAGGATTTTGAAGTTTTAATGGTCAATGATGGCTCTATAGATAATTCAGCAACCATCTGTCAAAATTACGCAGAACGTGACAGCCGTTTCCGATATTTTGAAAAGGTAAATGGAGGCTTATCTGATGCTCGAAACTATGGACTAGATAGGGCAAAGGGAGCTTATATCACCTTTCTAGATGCAGATGATTTTCTTTTTGAAAACTACCTAGAAAAATTATATCAAGCGAGTCGTCTAAGTGATTCTGATATACTAATTGGAGGTTATTGCCGATTTGATGGCTCTGATTTCTATTTTTATAATGATCATTTTAAGAGTGAATCCTTAATTTCTTTCACATCAGCGCAAGCAATTCAAGTATTAGATTCTATGCTGGATGTTCCATTTTTAACTTTTTCTACTGCTTGGGGGAAACTGTTTAAACGAGGTTTGTTCGATGAGCTCCGTTTTCCTTATGGGAAATATGCTGAGGATCAATTTTTAATTTGGAAACTCTATATGAAAGCTGACAAGATTCATGTTTTTAACAATGCGTCTTATGTTTATCGTATGAATCCTTCAGGCTTGTCCAGTATTTTTTCTCTCAAGCATTTAGATTATATTGATGCGCTTGAAGAACGGATAAGAGCTACAAAGGATTTAGAAGGGATCAATATTCAACATTCTTTTAACATGTATGACTATGTCTTACAGAGAATGTTGGGACAGCTGGAAGAACATCAATTTTTAGAGGAAGCAGATAAAGTACGTGAAAAGTTAGAGTTGGCAAAACAAAAAGAGTATCCCTTTTTACTAGAGCAGAAAAATGATTTAATCAGTATTATCGTTCCCATCTATAATGTTGAAAAGTATCTTCGAATGTGTTTAGATAGTATTGAAAATCAAACCTATTCAAATATCGAAGTTCTATTAATAAATGATGGTTCACCAGATTCATCTGGAGAAATCTGTCAAGAATATGTTGCTAGAGATAGCAGATTTCACTATTTTGAAAAGGAAAACGGAGGCTTATCTGATGCACGAAATTATGGTATTGAAAGATCAAATGGAAAGTATCTAACCTTTGTAGATTCGGATGATTGGTTAAGTTTAACTTATGTGGAAGATTTACATCAAGCAGCTATTAGAAATAGTGCAGATACTGTTGTGGCACACTTTACAATCTATAATGAGAGTGATAGATTGTATCATGTGCATATTTGGGATGAGTACTATGAGAGAACATATACGGGAGAAGAACTTGTATTAAATCTCCCATCATTAGAATTAGATGGTTATCTATATGCAACCAGTTGGGGAAAATTATTCCACAAGAAATTGTTTACCAATATTCGATTTCCTAAAGGAAAGGTGATAGAAGATTCGAGAACAAATTATAAATTATTTTTTAAATCAGAAAAAATTGTTTATATTCATAAGGAAATTTATTATCATAGAGAAGGAATAGATAGTATTTGCAGTAACATTAATGAGAAATTTTTAACCGATGTTTTAGAATGCTTGTTAGAAAGATTAGCAATTTATACTATAAAGGGTTGGAATTATGATGATGAAAAGGAAAATGTTTTGGGATGCTTGAGATGGAGATATCAACAAGCAAAAGAAAATGGATTGCAGGATACTGAAATTTTCAGGAGATATACAGAAATATTACATCTTATAGATAATAATTAAAGATCAAGCACGTTCGATGAACTAATAGTAAATAAAAAATAATCTATTTTATTCACTAACGTAGTATTCTTTTAATAGTAGCCTAGGGGATTTATAAGCAGATTTTTTCTGCTTTTTTTGTTATAATAGCAATAGTATTTCTGTAAAAATATATTCTTTATTACACTATTAGAACAGAGTTCTTCATCAATTTGAGAATATTTTCTATGTAAAAGATGCATGGCTTTTTTGATCAGTATAAACTGCTATTTTTTAATATCGAAATAAACAAGATAAAAATATTACATAGCATTTTTAAGAGTTTTAGGATAGTTTAAACTGAATTTTACAAAAACAAAAAATTAGGAGATTGAGGGGATAAATCTTGAAAAACTTTTTTTCGTCTGTTGTATTAAAAAAAGGATTTATGACATTGTTTTTTATTTTTATATATGTTTTAGGAAGTAGACTGACATTACCTTTTGTTGACCTGAATAGTAAAGATTTTTTAGGAGGTTCAACAGCCTATCTAGCCTTCTCAGCTGCCCTAACAGGTGGGAATCTTAGAAGTCTTTCACTCTTTTCTGTTGGTTTATCTCCGTGGATGTCTACAATGATTTTGTGGCAGATGCTTTCGTTATCGAAAAAATTAGGATTATCTACTGGTTCTATAGAAATACAGAATAGAAGACAGATGTATTTAACTTTATTTATAGCTATGATTCAGGCATTAGCTATCACACTAAGTTTACCAGTTCAATCAAATTTGCCGAAGATTCTGATTCTTGTGATGGATACACTGCTCTTAGTGGCTGGGTCTTTTTTCTTAATATGGTTATCTGATATTAATGCGACAGTAGGAATTGGCGGTTCTATGCTTATTTTGTTGACTGGTATAGTATTAAATATACCTCAAGATATACTCGAAACATTCCATACAATGCACATATCTATGTATATTATAGTTGCTGTTTTACTTATGGGATTAGTTTTTACCTACTTGATAGCTATTCTATATAGAGCACGTTATCGTATAGCAGTTAATAAGATTGGATTACATAGTCTCTTTAAACGCTATTCTTTTTTAGAGATTATGCTAAATCCTGCTGGCGGGATGCCTTATATGTATGTCATGACATTTTTAAGTTTTCCAACTTACATACTTTTATTATTACAAAGTCTCTTTCCGAATAATTCAGTTAATTCTACCCTTTTGTCTCAGTATACAATTGGAAAGCCACTCTGGATTTACATGTATATAGTAATTCTTTTTGTTTTTAGTATTATTTTTGCTTTTGTTACTATGAATGGTGAAGAGATTGCAAATCGTATGAAAAAATCTGGTGAATACATTTATGGAATTTATCCAGGTGAGGACACTAGTCGGTTTATTAATGGATTGGTCCTTCGTTTTTCAGTAATTGGAGGTCTCTTTAATGTAATCATGGCAGGTGGCCCCATGCTTTTTGTTTTATTTGATGAAAAGTTATTAAGGATTGCAATGATTCCAGGCTTATTTATGATGTTTGGAGGCATGATTTTTACGATTAGAGACGAAGTCAAGGCTTTAAGGTTAAATGAAACCTATAGACCTTTAATTTAGGAGATTAGCATGTATTATTTTATTCCAGCTTGGTATGGGGCAGAACGGAAATGGCATGTGGATCTTATTCCATGGTATTTTTCTCATTTTCGTTTTGAATTTGATGATAGCTTTAGTCAGATTCGGATTTTTCAAAGACAAGGCATGGACTCTCGTCTATTAGTACTAGCTTACCAGCCTCACCTACGTTATTTTTTACATAGACATGGTGTATTGGAAACAGATACTTATTCTGTTTTTGATGTTATGCAAGATTTTCACAATCTCCATACCCAAGTTTTAACCATTAGAGATATTGAGTGGGATAATGACTGTGAATTTATTTATAGTCCCTTTACGATTATTGTTCAAAAAAATGGGAAGAAATTTGCTAAGGTTGAACATGGGGTTGAAGGATTCATCAGTGATATACAGTATTTTGAACCGAATGGTCAAGTAGATATGCACTATATCATGGATGATCGAGGATTTGTATCGAGTGTTATCTTTTTTGAAGATGGGCAAGCTACCTATCAAGAATATCTGAATCCTAAGGGAGTTTGGCAATTTAGAGAGCGTTTAAAAGAAGGAGGAAGAATAGAAGTCAATCCAATTTTTGGCTATCGCTTTAAAGCGCTTATCTATCAAAACATGGGAGACTTGGTGGCAGAATTTTTTGAGAATTATCTGCAAAAGCATGTAAAGAACGAAGATATTTTTATGATTCCTTCTCATTCTCACCATGACCAGTTCGTGTTAGACCGTTTACCTAGTGCCAATCCTAAACTATTGAGTCTGTTCATTGGGCGTAATCCTCAAGATACCTTTAGAGATTTAGATTTAACTTTTGAAAAATCGGATTTGATTTTAGTGGATAGAGATGATAGTTTACGATTGTTACAGGATTTGTACCCTGAACGAATGTATCAATTTCGCTATTTATCATCTTTTGATACTCGTTTACGATTGGGACGAAGTCAAACTAAGAAAGAATCCATCATTTTTTATCAACTGGATTTTGAGCACGGACTTGATAGCCAATCTCTGTTTCAAGTTTTATCATTTGTCGCTGAAAATAAGGATACTGAGGTGATTTTTGGGGCATTTGCTGCTAGACAGGATCAAATGGATGAGGTAGAAGCAATTGTTGAAGTTATAATTCAAGAAAATTTTCTAGTTGAAACTTTGAAAAAAGACTTGGACTATGGTGATGCAGAAAATCATTTAGATGAAAATCAACACCAGAACTTACGATTTCAGTTTGTTAACTTGAATGATGAATTGGAATTGATTAAAACACTAGAATTTGTCCGTTTAATTGTGGATTTTAACAACTACCCCCACACCTATACCCAGATTGCTGGAATTAGTGCGGGGATTCCTCAAATCAACCTAGTTGAAACCGTCTATGTTGAACATTTGAAAAATGGTTATTTGCTGGCAGATGTGGCAGAGTTTTCTAAGGCTGCTCATTATTACACAGATAGGTTGAAAGAGTGGAATGAGTCCTTGATTTATTCGATTGAGAAAATTAAGGAATATACTGGTCAGCGATTTCTTGAAAAACTAGAGAATTGGATAGAGGAGGTCCAGAATGTCAAAGGAACTTAATATTTTACAGATAGGGCTTACTAATTGGGAAAATCACTATGACATACCTGAAAACATGAACTGGCACCATTTTTATCCCAATTCGACAATAGCTCTTCGCGAAATGACAGAGAAAAAAGGTTTTAGCCGTTTTCATGCAGTATTGGTGAAAGATCCTCAGTATGTCAAAGACTTATTTTCCTTTGTAAAATATTTCGAACCTTACACTTTGTTTTATGATCAGGATCTCAAAACAGATGATGAAGGAGTTGCATTCTTTCTCAAAAAACGATGCGCTCAGGCAGTTGATTTTTCAAGACCTCAACAATTAATAAATGATTTATCGACTACTCTATTTGGTGGTGGTTACGGAGATAAATTATTTCCGTCAACAATTAAGATTCATGAGCATTTTCAAGGTTCTGTTTCTTATCAAGGACTTGAATGTGTGACTATAGAGGGTGATTTTGGCGAGGAATTTCATCAACTAGCATACTGGACTCATAATTTTATGGTTTATAAAAATTTGCCGATAGAATTGTGGTTAGAATATGAGAAACAGGGAAATTGTGAATTTCGATTTATATTGCGAAAGATATTTGATGGGGATATCGACAATTTCTTTGAAGAAGAGATTTATTCAGAAGTAGATTTAGAAAAAGCCATTGTTATAGATAGTAAAAATAGAAATTTTTTGATATTTTTATCTGTTGAAGCAAGAGGTCGTGGTACTATCAAACTAGGTAATCTTCACCAACGTTGGAGTCGAAAACAATTTGGTAAGTTTGTGCTTGGTGGGAATATCCTACATGATTCCAAGCGTGATGAAATAAACTATTTCTTCCATCCAGGTGATTTTAATCCTCCTTTGGCTGTCTATTTTTCAGGTTATCGACCTGCAGAAGGATTTGAGGGTTACTATATGATGAAAACTCTAGGGTGTCCCTTCATTTTATTTTCTGATCCACGTTTAGAGGGAGGAGCTTTTTATCTAGGAACGGATGAGCTAGAGGGAAAAATCAAAAAGACGATTGCTCATTATCTTGATTATTTAGGCTTTGATCGAAAGGATTTGATTTTATCAGGCCTTTCTATGGGAACTTTTCCAGCTCTTTATTATGGTGCTTTTTTTGAACCTCATGCTATCATAGTTGGTAAGCCATTGGCAAACTTAGGAACCATAGCTAGCCGCGGACGTTTGGACGCACCGGGTGTCTCTAACTTGGCTTTTGACTGTTTAATTCATCATACAGGTGGAACAAGTTCGCAAGATATGACGGAGCTGGATCAACGTTTTTGGAAAATCTTTAAACAAGCAAATTTTTCAAAGACAACCTTTGGTTTGTCCTACATGAAGGATGAAGAAATGGATCCTCAGGCTTATGAGAATCTAGTTACTTATTTATGTAATACAGGTGCGAAGATTTTGTCTAAAGGAACTGCTGGACGACACAATGATGATACAGATACCAATATTGCTTGGTTTCTTCACTTTTATCGAATGGTACTATCAAGTGGTTTTGGAAGGGAGAAAGAATGATTATCACACAGAGACAGTCTGTTCATTGGGGAGAAGTTGGTGGGACTTATATGTACGGATCAACTGTATCTTATTACCCTGACAAAAGTATTCGGCTGTATAATCCTCTGTTGCCATCTGGTGAGATTCTTAAGACTTGGTTTTCTAGTGTCAATTACCAGGCTACACGGACTCAGCCCCAGCTTCCTTTATTAAAAAGAAATCAGGAGTATCAACTATCACTTGTTTTTGATTGTCAGCCTGAAAATGGGGTTTATACCAAGATAACTTTTTTTGACCGCTATGGTGATGTTTTAGAAGAAAAGGTAGAAAAAGTGAAAGATTTCATATTTACTTACCCAGAAGATAGTTATACTTATCAAGTTTCTCTTTTAAGTGCTGGATTTGAGTCCTTAACTTTTTATCATTTTTCTATCAAGGAGATCAGAAGTGTTTAGACGTTTAGGTCAAGATTTCCAGCTTAGGAAAGTGAAAAGGATTTTAAAGCAGATCAATGCGCTTAAAGGTAAGATGTCATCTCTTTCGGATCAAGAATTAGTGGCTAAAACAGTGGAGTTTCGTCAGCGTCTTTCAAAGGGAGAAAGTCTAGATAACCTTTTAGTAGAAGCTTTTGCTGTGGTGCGTGAAGCAGACAAGCGGATTTTAGGGATGTTTCCCTATGATGTTCAAGTCATGGGGGCTATTGTCATGCACTATGGAAAAGTTGCTGAGATGAATACGGGGGAAGGTAAGACCTTGACAGCAACCATGCCGGTTTATTTGAACGCTCTTTCGGGAGAAGGAGTGATGGTTGTGACGCCTAATATGTATTTATCAAAGCGTGATGCCGAGGAAATGGGCCAAGTTTATCGTTTCCTAGGATTGACCATTGGGGTACCATTTACGGAAAATCCAAAGAAAGAAATGAAAGCTAAAGAAAAGAAGATTATCTATGCTTCGGATATCATTTACACAACCAATAGTAATTTAGGTTTTGATTACTTAAATGATAATCTGGCCTCGAATGAAGAAGGTAAGTTTTTACGACCGTTTAACTATGTGATTATTGATGAAATTGATGATATCTTGCTTGATAGTGCACAAACTCCTCTGATTATTGCAGGTTCTCCTCGTGTTCAGTCTAATTACTATGGGATTATTGATACGCTGGTAACAACGTTGGTCGAAGGAGAGGATTATATCTTTAAAGAGGAGAAAGAGGAGGTCTGGCTTACTACTAAGGGTGCTAAGTCTGCTGAAAGTTTCCTAGGAATTGATAATTTATATAGGGAAGAACATGCGTCCTTTGCTCGTCATTTAGTTTATGCGATTCGAGCCCATAAACTCTATACCAAAGATAAGGACTATATCATTCGTGAAAATGAGATGGTATTGGTGGATAAGGGGACTGGTCGTTTAATGGAGATGACCAAACTGCAGGGAGGACTCCATCAGGCCATTGAAGCCAAGGAACATGTGAAGTTGTCTCCTGAAACGAGAGCCATGGCTTCCATTACCTATCAGAGTCTCTTTAAGATGTTTAAAAAAGTATCTGGGATGACGGGGACAGGAAAGGTAGCAGAAAAAGAATTTCTTGAGACTTATAATATGGCCGTTATTCGTATCCCAACCAATCGTCCTAGACAACGGATTGACTATCCAGATAATCTCTATGTGACTTTACCAGAGAAAGTGTATGCCTCTTTGGAATACATCAAAGAGTATCATGCTAAGGGAAATCCCTTACTCGTTTTTGTTGGATCAGTTGAAATGTCTCAACTTTATTCATCTCTCTTGCTCCGTGAAGGGATTGCACATAACGTTCTCAATGCTAATAATGCTGCACGTGAGGCCCAAATCATCGCGGAATCAGGTCAGATGGGGGCCGTAACAGTGGCTACCTCTATGGCAGGACGTGGTACGGATATTAAACTCGGTAAGGGAGTTGCAGAGCTTGGTGGCTTGATTGTCATTGGAACAGAGCGGATGGAGAGTCAGCGGATTGACCTTCAAATCCGTGGACGTTCTGGCCGTCAGGGAGATCCTGGTATGAGTAAGTTTTTTGTATCACTGGAAGATGATGTTATTAAGAAATTTGGTCCATCTTGGGTTCACAAGAAGTATAAAGATTACCAAGTTCAAGATATGATGCAACCAGAAATTCTCAAAGGTCGTAAGTATCGGAAATTAGTTGAAAAAGCTCAACAAGCAAGTGATAGTGCTGGACGTTCGGCACGTCGTCAGACCTTAGAGTATGCTGAGAGCATGAATATCCAACGTGATATGGTTTACAAGGAACGCAATCGTCTAATAGATGGTTCTCGTGACTTAGAAGATGTAGTTGTGGATATCATTGAGAGATATACAGAAGAGGTAGCGGCTGAACACTATGCCAGTCGTGAATTACTGTTTCACTTTATTGTTACCAATATCAGTTTCCATGTAAAGGAAATTCCAGATAATCTAGACTTAGCTAATCAGAAACAAGTCCGCTCTTTTATTCGACAAGTTGTGAATAGAGAACTCTCTGAAAAGAAGGAATTACTGGAGAAACACGACTTGTATGAACAGTATTTACGACTCTCTCTACTTAAGGCTATCGATGATAACTGGGTGGAGCAAGTAGACTATCTACAACAATTATCTATGGCTATCGGTGGCCAATCTGCTGCACAGAAAAATCCAATTGTAGAATATTATCAAGAAGCCTATGCAGGTTTTGAAACGATGAAAGAGCAGATTCGTGCTGATATGGTACGGAATCTCCTGATGGGGCTGGTTGAGGTCACTCCAAAAGGTGAAATCGTGACTCATTTTCCATAAGAGGAGAAAATATGACAATTTACAATATAAATTTAGGACTTGGATGGGCTAGTAGCGGTGTTGAATACGCACAAGCCTATCGTGCTGGTGTTTTTCGGAAATTAAATCTGTCCTCTAAGTTTATCTTTACAGATATGATTTTAGCCGATAATATTCAGCATCTGACAGACAATATTGGTTTTGATGACGATCAAGTTATCTGGCTTTATAATCATTTCACAGATATCAAGATTGCGCCGACTAGCATGACGGTGGATGATGTCTTGGCTTACTTTGGTGGTGAAGAAAGTCACAGAGAAAAAAATGGCAAGGTTTTACGTATCTTCTTTTCTGACCAAGATAAGTTTGTCACTTGTTATTTGGTGGATGAAAACAAGGACTTGGTCCAGCATGCAGAGTATGTTTTTAAGGGGAACCTGATTCGGAAAGATTACTTTTCTTATACGCGTTATTGTAGCGAATACTTTGCTCCCAAGGACAATGTTGCAGTACTATACCAACGAACTTTTTACAATGAAGACGGAATTCCAGCTTATGATATCTTGATGAATCAAGGTAAGGAAGAGGTTTACCGTTTCAAGGATAAGATTTTCTATGGGAAGCCAGCTTTCATGCGTGCTTTTATGAAATCCTTGAATTTGAACAAGTCTGATTTGGTCATTCTGGATAGGGAGACAGGCATTGGTCAGGTTGTGTTTGAGGAAGCACAGGCCGCGCATCTAGCGGTAGTTGTTCATGCGGAGCATTATAGTGAAAATGCTACAAATGAGGACTATATCCTTTGGAATAACTATTATGACTATCAGTTTACCAATGCAGATAAGGTTGACTTCTTTATCGTGTCTACTGATAGACAAAAGGAAGTTCTACAAGAGCAATTTGCCAAATACACCCAGCACCAACCAAAGGTTGTTACCATTCCTGTAGGAAGTATTGATTCCTTGACTGAGTCAAGTCAAGGGCGCAAGCCATTTTCATTGATTACGGCTTCACGTCTTGCCAAAGAAAAACACATTGATTGGTTGGTCAAGGCAGTTATTGAAGCACGTAAGGAAATTCCTGAATTAACCTTTGATATTTATGGTAGTGGAGGAGAAGATTCTCTGCTTAGAGAAATTATTACTAGTCATAAGGCAGAGGACTATATCCAGCTCAAGGGACATGCGGAACTTTCGCAGATTTATAGCCAGTATGAAGTCTACTTGACGGCTTCTACCAGCGAAGGCTTTGGTTTGACCTTGATGGAAGCTATTGGTTCAGGCCTTCCTCTAATTGGTTTTGATGTGCCTTATGGTAATCAGACATTTATAGAGGATGGTCAAAATGGTTATTTGATTCCAAGTTCATCTGACCATGTGGAGGACCAAATCAAGCAAGCTTATGCAGCTAAGATTTGTCAATTGTATCAAGAAAATCGTCTAGAGGGTATGCGTACCCATTCTTATCAGATTGCAGAAGGCTTCTTAACCGAAGAAATTTTAGAAAAGTGGAAGAGAACAGTAGAGGAGGTGCTCCATGATTGAACTTTATGATCGTTATAATCAGGAAAGTCGAGATTTACATGAAAGTCTAGTAGCTACTGGTCTTTCTCAACTTGGAGTAGTCATCGATGCAGACGGTTTTCTGCCTGATGGTCTAGTATCTCCTTTTACTTATTATCTAGGATATGAAAAGGGAAAATCTCTTTATTTTAATCAAGTTCCCGTTCCAGATTTTTGGGAAATTTTAGGAGATAATCAGTCTGCTCGTATTGAGGATATGACACAGGAGAGGGCTATCATTCATTATGCTGATGGAATGCAGACTCGCTTGGTTAAACAGGTAGATTGGAAAGACTTGGAAGGAAGAGTACGCCAGATTGATCACTATAATCGCTTCGGAGCTTGCTTTGCTACAACGACCTATAGCGCAGATAGCGAGCCAATCATGACGGTTTACCAAGATGTCAATGGCCAGGAGGTTTTACTTGAAAACCACGTAACGGGTGATATCTTATTGACCTTACCTGGTCATTCCATGCGTTACTTTACCAATCGAGTAGAATTTATCACCTTCTTTTTGCAAGATTTGGAGCTAGATAAGCATCAGATTGTCTTTAATACTCTAGCGACTCCTTTCTTGGTTTCCTTCCATCATCCAGATAAATCTGGCTCAGATGTTTTGGTTTGGCAGGAACCTCTCTATGATGACATTCCAGGCAATATGCAGTTGATTTTGGAAAGCGCTGATGTGCGTACTAAGAAAATCATCATTCCCAATAAGGCAACTTATGAGCGCGCTTTAGAATTGACTGACGAGAAATACCATGATCAGTTTGTGCATTTGGGTTACCATTACCAGTTCAAACGTGATAATTTCCTAAGGCGAGATGTCTTAATCTTGACCAATTCCGATCAAATTGAGCAAGTAGAAGCAATCGTAGAAGCCTTGCCTGATGTTACTTTCCGCATCGCAGCGGTGACAGAGATGTCTTCTAAGTTATTAGACATGCTTCGCTATCCTAATGTGGTCCTTTATCAGAACGCTAGTCCACAGAAGATTCAGGAGCTCTATCAACTATCGGATATTTACTTGGATATCAATCACAGCAATGAGTTGTTGCAGGCAGTGCGTCAGGCCTTTGAGCACAATCTCTTGATTCTTGGATTTAACCAGACAGTCCACAATAGACTTTATATCGCTCTAGACCATTTATTTGAAAGTAGTGAGGTTGCTCCTTTGGTTGAGACCATTAAACTGGCCCTCTCAGATGTTGAGCAAATGCGTCAGGCACTTGGCAAACAAGGACAACATGCCAACTATGTTGACTTGGTGCGATATCAGGAAACCATGCAAACAGTTTTAGGAGGCTAACATGTCAGACGAAGATTTATTTTACAAAGACGTTGAAGGTCGCATGGAAGAGTTGAAACAAAAACCTATCAAGAAGGAAAAAGAAACCCGAGGGGAAAAGATTAGTAAGACTTTTTCACTCATCTTGGGTTTAATGATTCTGATTGGTTTACTCTTTACACTGCTAGGAATTTTGAGGTAGGCCTATGATTGACATACTGATTGTTTTAGCTATTGTCCTATCTCTCGCTTTGATTGTACTGGTAACCATACAACCTCGTCAAAATCAATTATTTTCTATGGATGCGACAAGTAATATTGGTAAACCAAGCTACTGGCAGAGTAACACCTTGGTAAAGGTTCTCACTTTATTGGTGAGTTTGGCCTTATTTGTTTTATTATTAACCTTTATGGTGATAACTTACAAATAAAAGAAAACTTCAGATATTCACCTTTTGTGGTTGGTCTGAAGTTTTCTTTTTTACTGTCCATATTTTTGGTAAAAGTCAACTTTTACTTGGATGAAGGTTTTGGCTTCACGTAGGAGTTGGAGGAGGGTGGCACGGGTTTCAAATTCTTCTCTTGTCTTGGGCAGACTGCGATTACGGAAGACTTCCAGATAACGTTCAATTTCATCTAGTAAATCAGAAGCAGGATTGGTCTGGCTCAGTTGACCTGCAATTTTTGAAAAGAGTTGGGCCAAAATCAGGCTCTCACTGGCAGCTAGGTGACAGGTGTTGATTTGCTGGGCCATATTTCGCAGGATGCGACTTTGTCGCTGTCTCATCTCAAAGTAGTGAATATGGTAATCGGTCTGGTGAAAGAGGTGGTCTGAGTGATCCAAATAGACCAGTCTGAGGGCTTCTTCCAAAAGGGTGTCCAATTCTTCAACCAGCTGTGCTCGATTGCGTCCATCTCCTCTGGATAAATAATATTTGAAGCGTTGGAGAATATCTTTTAACTTTTCTTCTACCAATGTGTGGTAGTGATGAATTTCCTCATCTCGTGAAGGCATGTAGAGATTGACAAGCAAGGCAAAACCTGTACCGATAGCAAAGAGTAGGAATTCATTGACTAGAAGCTCTGGAGAGGTTGACTCTTGTACCAAGAGGTGGCTAACCAAAACAGTGCTTGGTGTGATGCCAATTTCCCAACCCATCTTATAGGCTAGGGGCACATAAAGGGCTAGATAGAGGCCAAGGCTCCAGATATGAAATCCGCTCAAGTGAAAAGTCAAAACACCAATAGCTAGAGCTAGAAGCATGGAAAAGAGTCGATTGTGGGCCAGTTTTAAGGTACTTCTACGGGTATCGGATAGGCTCAAGAGGGCGATGATTCCAGCTGAAACTGCTGAGGAGAGATTGAGAAAATAAGCAAGAAGGCAGGCAAGACAGGTAGCTAAGATGAGTTTGATCGTACGTTGGCTAATAGACATATGGATTTCCTAGTAAGTTCGAATAAAAGCGGAAAAGACAAGACCTGAGCAGGCTTGTCTTTATGAGTTATTTTTTACGGGCTGCTGCGTATTCGGCAACGGCAGTAAAGAGGACATCTGTTGAAGAGTTGAGAGCTGTTTCGCATGAGTCCTGGATGACCCCAATGACAAATCCAACACCGACAACTTGCATGGCAATATCGTTAGAAATACCGAAAAGGCTACAAGCAACTGGGATAAGAAGGAGGGATCCTCCGGCAATACCAGAAGCACCACAGGCTGAGATTGCGGCTACTACACTGAGGACAAAGGCTGTCGCAAAGTCAACAGGGATTCCCAAAGTATTTACTGCAGCAAGGGTCAAAACGTTAATAGTAATCGCTGCTCCGGCCATGTTGATAGTAGAACCAAGTGGGATAGAAACTGAATAGGTATCTGGATCTAGTCCAAGGTCGTGACAAAGTTTCATGTTTACAGGGATGTTCGCCGCAGAACTACGAGTGAAGAAGGCTGTCACACCGCTGACACGCAAACATTTCCAAACGAGGGGATAAGGATTTCTCTTCATAAAGAGGAAGGCAATTAGTGGATTGACTACCAGAGCCACAAAGAACATAGTTGTCACCAATAGGGCAAGCAAGATTCCATAGTTAGCTAGGCTTCCGATTCCCTTATCAGAGATGGTTTTGAAGACAAGACCAAGGATACCAAATGGAGCTAGGTTGATGATCCATTCGACAATCTTAGAAGTCACATCAGCCATGGTTTTCAGCAATTCTTTACTATTTTTGCTGGCCTCTCTCATAGCAATCCCGAAAACAACTGCCCAAGATAAGATACCGATGTAGTTAGCAGTAATAAGGGCATTGACTGGATTGTCAACCAGTTTTAGCAAGAGATTGCTGAGGACCTGGCCAATTCCATCTGGTGGTGCGATTTCTGTATTGGCACTATTTAAGGTAATCTCAACAGGGACGATGAAACTTGCTAGGACAGCAACAAGTGCCGCTGCAAAGGTTCCTACCAAGTAAAGGAAGATAACCGTTTTCATGTTGCTATCTTGTCCCTTTTGATGTTGGGAAAGGGCGTTAGCAACGAGGGCAAAGACTAGAATAGGTGCGATGGCTTTGAGGCCACCAACAAAGAGATCTCCGAGTAGACCAATTCCTGAAATGTTAGGAAGTATCAGCCCTAGGGTTCCTCCAATAAGCATGCCAATCAAAATCCGTTTGATTAGGCTTGCCTTATTCCAAGCATGAATGATTTTTTTCATAACAATCTCCTTTGTTGTGTAATGTTTATGATTATAGTATAAATATGAGCTAAAATCAAGAATTTTCTGTCTATTTTGGCTATTATTTTTGAATATTTATGGAGATTCATCATTTGTGAAAGTATGGTATAATAAATGAAAGGAGTTTTCTATGAAAGAATTTATTCAAACCTATCTCAATAAGCTTGATATAACAACGATTATTGAAAATATCTTAACCAAGTTAATTTCTCTGTTATTTCTATTTTTACTATTTTATATAGCTAAGAAACTGCTCCATACCATGGTGCAGAGAATTGTTAAACCTTCTCTAAAAATGTCTCGTCATGATGTCGGGCGTCAGAAAACCATCTCACGTCTGTTAGAAAATGTGTTTAATTATACCCTTTATTTCTTTTTACTTTACTGTATCTTGTCTATTTTGGGTTTGCCAGTTTCGAGTTTGCTGGCAGGGGCTGGGATTGCTGGGGTGGCTATTGGGATGGGAGCCCAAGGTTTTCTGTCTGATGTCATCAATGGCTTTTTCATCCTCTTTGAACGTCAACTGGATGTGGGAGATGAGGTAGTTCTGACAAATGGTCCTATTACTGTCTCGGGCAAGGTGGTTAGTGTTGGCATTCGAACAACGCAACTCAGAGGAGAAGATCAGGTTCTGCACTTCGTTCCCAATCGGAATATCACCGTCGTCAGCAATTACTCTCGGACAGACCAGGCCTGAAATTTTAGCAGATTTATGGTACAATAGAAAGAGTTTGGTAAAGGAGAGAAGATGTTTTTAGAAAAACATTTGGGCAATGGTTGTACCTGGATTAACCTAGATTTGGACAAGTTGAAAAAACTAGAGGACCTTTCTGAAATCTACGGTTTGGACAAGGAAACCATTGAATACGCGCTGGATAGAAATGAGCGCGCTCACATGGATTATCACCGTGAAAATGGGACTGTGACCTTTATCTACAATGTCTTGAACTTGAAAAAGGATAAGGAATACTACGAAGCTTTTCCTATGACCTTTATCGTGGAACATCGTCGCCTAATTACCATTAGTAATACCAAGAACGCCTATGTCATTGAACAGATGACTCGTTATCTGGAGAGTCATGACATGCTTTCGATTTACAAGTTTCTCTTTGCCAGTCTGGAAATCATCAGCAATGCCTACTATCCTGTCATCGAGCAGATGGACAAGAGTAAGGATGAGGTCAATGGGCTCTTGCGCCAGAGGACGACCAAGAAAAATCTCTTTGCCCTTTCCGACTTGGAGACTGGTATGGTTTACCTCACTGCGGCTGCCAAGCAAAATCGCATGTTGTTGGAGCATATTCAAGGGCATGCCCTCTATCGCAGTTTTAACGAGATTGAGAGAGAACAGTTTGATGATGCCATGATTGAGGCTCATCAGCTGGTATCCATGACAGACTTGATTTCTCAAGTCCTCCAACAACTATCAGCATCTTACAACAACATCCTAAACAATAATCTGAATGATAATTTGACAACCTTGACCATCATTTCAGTCTTGCTAGCGGTTTTGGCAGTAGTGACAGGCTTTTTCGGAATGAATGTTCCCCTACCTTTAACAGATGAGCCCCATGCTTGGCTCTACATTAGTTTAGCCAGTGCAGGTTTGTGGATTGTTTTGTCATTGTTATTAAGGAAGATTGCGAAAAAAAGTTAAGAAAAGGAGCCAGAATGGCGATTGAAAATTACATGCCAGATTTTGCTGTGGAAGCAGTCTATGATCTGACAGTCCCAAGCCTGCAGGCGCAGGGAATCAAGGCTGTTTTGGTCGATTTGGACAATACCCTCATTGCTTGGAACAACCCTGATGGGACGCCAGAGATGAAGCAATGGCTACATGATCTTCAGGACGCGGGCATTCGCATTATCGTAGTCTCAAATAACACCAAAAAGCGCGTTCAACGTGCAGTTGAGAAGTTTGGAATTGATTACGTTTATTGGGCTCTGAAGCCCTTCACATTTGGGATTGATCGTGCTATGAAGGAATTTCACTATGAGAAAAGTGAAGTAGTCATGGTTGGTGACCAGCTCATGACAGATATTCGAGCAGCCCACCGTGCTGGCATTCGCTCGATTTTAGTCAAACCCTTGGTCCAACATGACTCGATCAAAACGCAGATTAACCGAGCTCGTGAGCGCCGTGTGATGCGAAAAATCACTGAAAAGTACGGACCGATTACATATAAAAAAGGAATTTAACTATGGAAGAAATTCTCTGTATTGGTTGTGGAGCAACCATTCAGACGACAGACAAGTCTGGTCTTGGTTTTACTCCCCAGTCGGCACTTGAAAAAGGTTTGGAGACTGGTGAAGTCTATTGCCAACGCTGTTTCCGTCTCCGCCACTACAATGAAATCACGGATGTCCAGTTGACGGACGATGATTTTCTCAAGCTCTTGCACGAGGTGGGAGACAGTGATGCCTTAGTGGTCAATGTCATTGATATCTTTGATTTTAATGGCTCTGTTATCCCAGGATTGCCACGTTTTGTCTCAGGCAATGATGTCCTCTTGGTAGGAAATAAAAAAGATATCCTGCCCAAGTCTGTTAAACCGGGCAAGATTAGCCAGTGGCTCATGGAGCGTGCCCACGAAGAAGGTCTTCGTCCAGTCGATGTCGTCCTAACTTCGGCACAAAATAAACATGCCATAAAGGAAGTCATTGACAAGATTGAACACTACCGTAAGGGCCGCGATGTCTATGTTGTCGGTGTGACCAACGTTGGAAAATCAACTCTTATTAATGCCATTATCCAAGAAATCACGGGTGACCAGAATGTCATTACGACTTCGCGTTTCCCAGGGACAACCTTGGATAAGATTGAGATTCCGCTTGACGATGGATCTTATATCTACGATACGCCGGGAATCATCCACCGTCACCAGATGGCCCACTACTTGACGGCTAAAAACCTCAAGTATGTCAGCCCTAAAAAGGAAATCAAACCTAAAACCTACCAGCTCAATCCTGAACAAACCCTGTTTCTAGGTGGTCTCGGACGCTTTGACTTTATTGCAGGAGAAAAGCAAGGTTTTACAGCCTTCTTTGACAATGAACTCAAATTGCATCGTACTAAGCTAGAAGGAGCTAGTGCTTTCTACGACAAGCACCTTGGAAGCCTTCTCACTCCTCCAAATAGCAAGGAAAAAGAAGATTTTCCAAAACTAGTCCAACATGTATTTAACATTAAGGAAAAGACAGACCTAGTCATCTCTGGACTCGGCTGGATCCGTGTAACAGGCACAGCCAAAGTCGCCGTCTGGGCACCAGAAGGCGTCGCCGTCGTCACACGAAAAGCAATTATTTAAACACAGAAAGGAAAGGGTTATCTGAATTCGGGCGAGCAGGGCGAGCCCATAGAGAATACTTTTCGCTGTGGTGTCAGTTGGTACAAGTGCTTGTACCAACTGCGGAAAATTTGAGACCTTAGGCTCAAATTTTAGTCATGAAAGTCCGAAGGACTTTGCTGACGTCCGTCACCACTTCAGAAAAGTATAAAAAGAAACTCTTTTAAGAAAATTATGTCATTAACATCAAAACAACGTGCCTTCCTCAACAGCCAGGCACACACCCTCAAACCTATCATCCAAATCGGAAAAAATGGACTCAACGATCAAATCAAAACCAGCGTCCGTCAAGCTCTTGATGCTCGCGAATTGATTAAGGTAACGCTCTTACAAAACACAGATGAAAACATCCACGAAGTAGCTGAAATTTTGGAAGAAGAAATCGGTGTGGATACAGTCCAAAAAATCGGACGCATCTTGATTTTGTTTAAACAATCCAGCAAGAAAGAAAATCGTAAGATTTCTAAAAAAGTCAAAGAAATTTAAAAACTATACTCCAAATAACTGTTTTTACAGAGAAATAAAGGAGACTAGCCTATGGCAATCGAATTATTGACTCCCTTTACCAAGGTAGAGTTGGAGCCAGAAATCAAGGAGAAAAAACGCAAACAAGTCGGGATTTTAGGGGGGAATTTTAACCCTGTTCACAATGCTCATCTCATTGTTGCGGACCAAGTACGGCAACAGTTGGGACTAGATCAAGTTCTGCTTATGCCTGAATACCAACCTCCTCATGTAGATAAAAAGGAAACAATCCCTGAACACCATCGTCTCAAGATGCTTGAGTTGGCGATTGAGGGGATTGAAGGTCTGAATATTGAAACTATTGAGTTGGAGCGCAAGGGCATTTCCTATACCTACGACACCATGAAGATTTTAACAGAGAAGAATCCAGATACGGATTATTACTTTATCATCGGTGCCGATATGGTGGACTATCTGCCTAAGTGGTACCGAATTGATGAACTGGTTGATATGGTTCAGTTTGTGGGAGTTCAGCGCCCACGCTACAAGGCAGGGACTTCCTATCCAGTTATCTGGGTGGATGTGCCTCTCATGGATATCTCGTCCAGCATGGTGCGTGACTTCCTTGCCCAAGGTCGGAAACCCAACTTTCTCCTACCTCAGCCTGTGCTAGACTACATCGAGAAGGAGGGGCTCTACTGATGGCCTATCAAGACTATATCAACTGCTCTCGTGAGGCTTTGTTGGAAAAAATGGCAGAGCTTCTGCCTGAAAAACGCTTAACCCATTGCTTGGGTGTGGAGCGTGCAGCCATAGAACTGGCTCAGCGATTTGGGGTAGATGTTGAGAAGGCGGGTTTAGCAGGCCTTCTTCATGACTATGCTAAGAAGTTGTCAGATCAGGAATTTCTAGACTTGATTGACCGTTACCAGCTAGACCCTGACCTCAAAAACTGGGGCAATAATGTTTGGCATGGCATGGTTGGTATCTACAAGATTCAAGAAGATTTGGATTTGCATGATCCAGAAATCCTGCGAGCTATTGAAATCCATACAGTCGGGGCTGGTCAGATGACCGACCTAGACAAAGTCATCTACGTTGCAGACTATATCGAGCATAATCGTGCCTTTCCTGGAGTGGATGTGGCGCGTGAGATTGCAAGTTTGTCACTTAATAAGGCAGTGGCCTACGAAACAGCTCGTACTGTGGAGCATCTAGCTCATCAGGAATTCCCCATCTATCCCCAAACCCTTGAAACCTATAACGCCTTTGTGCACTATTTGAAAGAGGACTAAATGAAAACGGCTTTTATAATCATTGATGTTCAGAATATTTTAGTGGAAACCGGTTTTCAGACAAATAGTCTATTGGACAAAATTTCTTATTTACAAAACCAGGCTAGAAGCAAGAATATCGAAATTATTTATGTTCAACATATTGAGAACGCTGAAGCTCAAACATCAGAAGATTGGCAGTTATCTGAGCTTTTAAGTCGAAAACCTAATGAAAAGGTCTTTCAGAAGAAGTATAACAGTATTTTCAAAGAAACTGGTTTAAAAGAATACTTGGATAAACAGAGGATTGACAAATTAGTTTTATGTGGTATGCAGACAGAATATTGTGTGGATACCTCTGTCAAGGTTGCTTTTGAATATGGCTATCAGCTTATTATTCCAGAAGGAACTTGCACAACGTTTGATGGGAAAGACATTCCAGCAGAAACGATAAATGAATTTTATGAGGGCATTTGGGAGGGGCGCTTTGCAGATGTCCTAGATTACAAACATATTTTCTAGAAAGAGGACTAAATGAACGAAAAAGAATTACTAGAACTAGTCGTGAAAGCGGCTGATGAGAAACGTGCGGAGGATATCCTCGCACTTGACGTACAAGAATTGACCAGCGTGACGGACTACTTTGTTATCACTAGCTCAATGAATAGCCGTCAGTTGGATGCTATCGCTGATAATATCCGTGAAAAAGTAGCCCAAGCAGGCTTTAAAGGTAGCCATGTCGAAGGTGATGCAGCTGGAGGTTGGGTCTTGCTGGACCTAGGCGCTGTCGTTGTGCATATCTTCTCAGAAGAAATGCGTGCCCACTATAACCTAGAAAAACTATGGCATGAGGCGAATTCAGTAGATATTTCAGAAGCTCTTGCTTAGAAGATGAACTCAGTTGTAGTCAACTGGGTTTTATTTGCTTATTTTAGAAAAAATTGATAGAAAGGTAAAGAGCGAGTGGTGTTTGCCATGGAGGCTCTTGGTATCATGATTATGGCAACTTATGAAACCTTTGCGGCGGTCTATGATGAAGTCATGGACGATAGTTTATACGATAAATGGACGGATTTTTCTCTGCGTCACTTGCCAAAAACTAAGGAGAGAAAGAAACTCTTGGAATTGGCTTGTGGGACAGGTATCCAGTCTGTTCGCTTTTCTCAAGCTGGTTTTGATGTGACTGGCCTGGACTTGAGTGCTGATATGTTGAAGATTGCCGAGAAGAGAGCTTCTTCAGCCAAACAAAAGATTGATTTTATGGAAGGCAATATGCTGGATTTGTCTAAGGTGGGTAAATATGATTTTGTCACCTGTTATTCGGACTCAATCTGCTACATGCAGGATGAGGTGGAAGTCGGGGACGTTTTTAAAGAAGTCTATAATGCTCTCAACGAAGATGGCATCTTCATCTTTGATGTGCATTCGACCTACCAGACAGACGAAGTTTTTCCAGGCTATTCCTACCATGAAAATGCAGAAGACTTCGCTATGCTTTGGGATACCTATGAGGATGCAGCACCTCACTCCATCGTCCATGAGCTGACTTTCTTTATCAAGGAGGCTGACGGCTCCTTTAGTCGCCACGATGAAGTGCATGAGGAGCGGACTTATGAGGTCCTGACCTATGATATTTTGCTGGAACAGGCTGGTTTCAAATCCTTCAAACTCTATGCCGACTTTGAGGACAAGGAGCCAACAGAAACTAGCACCCGTTGGTTTTTTGTCGCTCAGAAGTAGGAGATTACCATGACCATTACAGGTATTATCGCGGAGTTCAATCCTTTTCATAATGGGCATAAATACCTACTGGAGCAGGCTGAGGGACTGAAAATCGTTGCCATGTCTGGGAATTTCATGCAGAGAGGCGAGCCTGCAATTGTGGATAAGTGGACACGGGCCCAGATGGCGCTAGAAAATGGAGCGGATCTGGTGGTGGAATTGCCCTTTTTAGTCAGTGTTCAGGCGGCGGATTTTTTCGCCCAAGGGGCTGTGGATATCTTGGCGCGTTTGGGCATTGATACTCTAGCTTTTGGTACAGAGGAAGTTCTGGATTATCAAAAAACTGCTGATTTATACACAGAGCAAGGTGTTGAGATGGAGAAATTTGTGGAAAATCTGCCTGATTCTCTTTCCTATCCCCAGAAAACCCAAGCCATGTGGAAGGAATTTGCTGGTCTTGATTTTTCAGGCAATACGCCCAACCATGTTCTTGCTCTTGCATATGTCAAAGCAGTTGCTGGACGAAACATCAAGTTGCATCCGATTCAGCGTCAGGGTGCTGGTTACCATTCTGTGGACAAGGATGTGGACTTTGCCTCGGCGACAGCCCTTCGTCAGCACCAGAATGACCAAGATTTCTTAGAATGCTTTATGCCTTCTGTTGCCCTTTTTGAGCAGGCTAGTAAGGTGAGCTGGGATGACTATTTTCCCTTGCTCCGATACCAAATCTTGTCAAATCCAGAACTAACCACCATTTATCAGGTCAATCAAGAAATGGCAGTGCGCATCAAGGATGCCATCAAGACAGCCCAGTCTGTGGAAGAATTGGTAGAAGCGGTTGCGACCAAACGTTACACCAAGGCGCGTGTCAGACGCCTCTTGACCTATATCTTAGTACAGGCAAGAGAAAGTGATTTGCCAGAAGGGATTCATGTCCTTGGATTTACCGAAAAAGGCAGGCAGCATCTTAAGTCTCTGAAAGGGCAGGTCAATCTAGTTAGCCGAATTGGCAAAGAACCCTGGGATGCCATGACTCAAAAGGCAGACCAGATTTACCAACTAGGAAAGCCAAGTATAGAAGAGCAGAATTTTGGCAGAGTGCCGGTTAGAATAGAAAAGAACTAAGTCTACTGCAAAGTAGGCTTTTTGAGATTTTTTACGAATAAATAGATAGAAAAGAAAATCTTGTACAAGTTCCTGACAATTTCTTTCTTTTCGTGTATAATAGTGGAAAAGAGGTAAAATGAGGTATGGTTATGGAAGCAGTTCTTTACTCAACATTCCGAAATCATTTAAAAGACTACATGAAGAAGGTAAACGATGAGTTTGAACCTTTGACGGTGGTCAATAAAAATCCAGATGAGGACATTGTAGTCCTTTCAAAGAGTGAGTGGGATAGTATTCAAGAAACCCTGAGAATCGCTCAAAATAAGGAGTTATCAGACAAGGTTTTGCGAGGAATGACTCAAGTTCGTGCTGGAAGTACTCAGGTCCATGTTATTGAGGAGTAAGAAATGCTGCTCAAGTTTACAGAAGATGCCTGGGCAGATTATTGCTACTGGCAAACTCAGGATAAGAAAACCCTAAAAAGAATCAACATGCTAATCAAGGATATTCAACGCGATCCATTTACAGGAATAGGTAAGCCAGAACCACTCAAGTATGACTACCAAGGAGCCTGGTCACGTCGTATTGACGCAGAAAATCGCTTGATTTATATGATGGATGGAGATAGCGTGGCTTTCTTGTCTTTCAAAGATCATTACTAAGTCTACTGTGAAGTAGGCTTTTTCTCAAGTCTCTACTAAACTACTATTTCTAAATAACAAATTTCTTTTAGCAAATGCGTTCCAAATTCCCCAAAACATATTCTATTTTAGGTTTGTGAAAATCACTTTTTTATGGTAGAATGTAAAAGAATGTATGTCATTCGGAATAACAATAAAATGAGGTAAAAACATGGAAATCATGTCGCTTGCGATTGCTGTTTTTGCCGTCATCATTGGTTTAGTCATTGGATATGTCAGCATCTCAGCCAAGATGAAATCATCTCAGGAAGCTGCAGAGTTGATGCTTTTAAATGCTGAACAAGAAGCAACTAATTTACGTGGACAAGCTGAACGTGAAGCCGATTTACTTGTTAATGAAGCCAAACGTGAAAGCAAGTCTCTTAAAAAAGAAGCACTATTGGAGGCCAAAGAAGAAGCCAGAAAATACCGTGAAGAAGTGGACGCTGAATTCAAATCAGAACGTCAAGAACTCAAACAAATCGAAAGTCGTTTGACAGAGAGAGCTACTAGCCTTGACCGTAAGGACGACAATTTGACGAGTAAAGAACAAACACTTGAACAAAAAGAACAAAGTATTTCTGATAGAGCGAAAAACCTTGATGCACGTGAAGAGCAATTAGAGGAAGTCGAAAGACAAAAAGAAGCTGAACTAGAGCGTATTGGTGCCCTGTCTCAAGCAGAAGCACGAGATATTATCTTGGCTCAGACAGAGGAAAACTTGACTAAGGAGATTGCTAGCCGCATTCGTGAAGCTGAGCAAGAGGTCAAGGAACGTTCTGATAAAATGGCCAAGGACATCCTGGTTCAAGCTATGCAACGAATCGCTGGTGAATATGTGGCGGAGTCAACTAACTCAACGGTTCACCTACCAGACGATACTATGAAGGGACGCATTATTGGTCGTGAAGGTCGTAACATTCGTACCTTTGAAAGTTTGACAGGGGTCGATGTGATTATCGACGATACACCAGAAGTGGTGACCTTGTCAGGATTTGATCCGATTCGTCGTGAGATTGCCCGTATGACTATGGAAATGTTGCTCAAAGATGGTCGTATCCACCCAGCTCGTATCGAAGAGTTGGTTGAGAAAAATCGTCAAGAGATTGACAATAAGATCCGTGAATACGGTGAGGCAGCAGCCTATGAGATTGGTGCGCCAAACCTTCATCCAGACTTGATGAAAATCATGGGTCGCTTGCAGTTCCGTACTTCATATGGACAAAATGTCTTACGTCATTCGATTGAGGTTGCTAAGTTAGCTGGTATCATGGCGAGCGAACTTGGTGAAAATGCGGCTCTTGCCCGTCGTGCTGGATTCCTTCACGATATCGGAAAAGCCATTGACCGCGAGGTTGAAGGTAGCCACGTTGAAATCGGTATGGAACTGGCACGTAAGTACAAGGAACACCCAGTTGTGGTGAATACGATTGCTAGTCACCACGGAGATGTTGAAGCTGAGAGCGTCATTGCAGTGATCGTCGCTGCAGCAGATGCCTTGAGCGCAGCTCGGCCAGGTGCTCGTAGTGAGTCTCTTGAAAGCTACATCAAGCGTCTCCATGATTTGGAAGAAATTGCTAACGGCTTTGAAGGGGTACAAAATAGCTTTGCCCTTCAAGCAGGACGTGAAATCCGTATCATGGTCAATCCAGGACAAATCAAGGACGACAAAGTCACAATCTTGGCTCACAAAGTTCGTGAGAAAATTGAAAACAATCTCGATTACCCAGGAAATATCAAGGTAACCGTGATTCGTGAGCTTCGTGCAGTAGATTATGCTAAATAAATAAGAAAGAGCAGTTGAAAAATTACTGCTTTTTTGTTACACTAGATAGAAAGACTGTAAAGGATAATCTGGCTTTTTGTCATTATTCTAGAGAAATGTTATTTCACAGACTGACTAAAGGAGACACAATGGCAGACCGAGGCTTACTAATCGTTTTTTCTGGTCCTTCAGGGGTTGGAAAAGGAACGGTTAGAAGAGAGATTTTTGAGAGTTCTGAAAACCAATTTCAATACTCTGTATCGATGACGACACGCGCACAACGTCCTGGAGAAGTGGATGGTGTTGACTATTTCTTCCGTACTCGCGAAGAGTTTGAAGAGCTGATTCGTCAAGGACAGATGTTGGAATACGCAGAATATGTCGGCAACTACTATGGAACTCCTCTGACCTATGTCAATGAAACCTTGGACAAGGGAATCGATGTTTTCCTTGAAATTGAAGTTCAAGGCGCTCTTCAGGTCAAGAAAAAGGTTCCAGATGCTGTCTTTATCTTCCTGACACCACCAGATTTGGATGAATTACAAGACCGCTTGGTAGGTCGTGGAACAGATAGTGCAGAAGTGATTGCCCAACGAATCGAAAAAGCCAAGGAAGAAATTGCGCTTATGCGTGAGTATGATTATGCGATTGTCAACGATCAGGTGCCCCTAGCTGCTGAGCGTGTCAAACGTGTGATCGAAGCAGAGCATTTCCGTGTGGATCGTGTCATTGGTCACTATCAGGAGATGTTACCGAAATCTCCAACTACCCGATAAAATTTAGAAAATAGGTACAAGCAAATGATGTTAAAACCCTCTATTGATACCTTGCTCGACAAGGTTCCTTCAAAATATTCACTCGTAATCTTGGAAGCAAAACGTGCTCACGAATTGGAAGCAGGTGCGCCAGCTACTCAAGGTTTCAAGTCTGAAAAATCAACTCTTCGCGCTTTAGAAGAAATCGAATCAGGAAACGTTACAATTCACCCAGATCCAGAAGGAAAACGTGAAGCAGTGCGTCGCCGTATCGAAGAAGAAAAACGTCGCAAAGAAGAAGAAGAAAAGAAAATCAAAGAGCAAATCGCTAAAGAAAAAGAAGATGGTGAAAAAATTTAAGGTTGGGGGGACTCAATCTTATTTTTTCTATTGCAAGAATGTACTGACAAGGAGGAGGTGAGAAGATGGCTATAGCCAAGATTATCGTGGATGTGCCTTTGATGCAGACGGACCAGCCCTATAGTTATAGAATTCCTGCGGAATTTGAGGGAATGTTGGAAGTTGGAATGCGGGTTCATGTACCTTTTGGTAAGGGCAATCGCCTGATTCAAGGAATTGTTCTTGGTTTGGAGTCCCAATCAGATGAAGAAGAGGCTAATCAAGATTTAAAAAATATTGCAGAGGTGCTGGATTTTTCTCCTGTTCTCACGCAAGAACAACTCTGGCTGGCTGAAGAGCTCCGTAAGTCAGTCTTTTCCTATAAAATTTCCATCCTCAAGGCTATGTTACCGGGATTTCTGAACTCCAGCTATGACAAGATTCTCTATCCTAAGGCAGGTCTGAGTCAGGCAGACAAAGAGCGCTTGTTTGGTTCAGAAGATTCGCTTGCCTTTTCTTCTCTGGATTTAGCTAAGCAAGCCGAAATGATGCGTTTGACTAGAAAAGGTCTGCTTGGTTTGGAATATCAGGCAGTTGATCAAAAGAAGGTCAAGACCCAGTCTTGGTATGAGGTTGACCTTGCTCAATTAGAAGGTGTCGAGATTTCTACACGCGCCAAGAAAAAGTTAGAACTGAGAGACTATTTGCTTTCTTATCCTGAGAGTGCTTCCTTGGCTAGTTTGTTAGAGTCCTATTCACGGGAGCAAGTCAACTTCTTTGTAGAACAAGGTGCTGTTACTATAGTTCAAAAAGAAGTCCAACGCTCGGCTGCTTATTTTGAAGGCATTGAGGCAAGTCAGCCTTTGGAATTGAATCTAGAGCAAAGGCAGGCGCGTGATGCGGTTGTCAGTGCGATTGGCAGTCATCAGCCTCCCTTCCTCCTTCAAGGGATTACAGGAAGTGGGAAAACCGAGGTTTACTTGCAGATTATCCAAGGGGCCTTGGACAAGGGCAAGACAGCTATTTTACTGGTGCCTGAGATTTCCTTGACTCCACAGATGACGGAGCGTTTTATTGCACGTTTTGGGGACAAGGTGGCCATTCTTCACTCAGGCTTGTCTAATGGTGAAAAGTATGATGAATGGCGCAAAGTGGAACGTGGCGATGCTCAAGTTGTTGTGGGTGCCAGATCTGCCATCTTTGCTCCGCTGAAAAATCTAGGTGTCATGATTATCGATGAAGAGCATGAAGCGACTTATAAGCAAGACAGCAATCCCCGTTATCATGCCAGAGAGGTCGCTATTTTACGGGCCCAATACAATCAAGCGGCATTGGTTCTTGGTTCCGCGACACCGAGCTTAGAAAGCCGTGCGAGGGCTGGAAAAGGCGTCTATCAACATTTACGTCTGACCCAACGGGCTAATCCTTTAGCTAGGATCCCTGAGGTTCAAGTGATTGATTTTCGGGACTATATCGGACAAAATGAGACGTCAAACTTTACGCCTCCCTTGCTAGAAGCTATTCAAGACCGTCTAGCTAAAAAAGAGCAGGTAGTCCTCATGCTCAATCGTCGTGGTTATTCTAGCTTTGTTATGTGTCGAGAGTGTGGGACCGTGGATACTTGTCCCAACTGTGACATTTCTCTCACCCTGCACATGGATACCAAGACCATGAACTGCCATTATTGTGGTTTTTCGAAGGACATTCCTCAGGTCTGTCCTAACTGTAAGAGCCGAAGTATTCGTTACTATGGGACAGGGACACAGAAGGCTTATGACGAGCTGGCAGAACTCTTTCCGCAGGCACGTATTTTGCGGATGGATGTGGACACGACTCGTAAGAAAGGTAGTCACCAAGCTCTTCTTGACCAGTTTGGGCGAGGAGAAGCAGATATTTTACTAGGTACTCAGATGATTGCCAAGGGATTGGATTTTCCAAATGTGACCCTAGTCGGAGTGCTCAATGCGGATACGGCCTTAAATCTGCCTGATTTCCGTTCTTCTGAGAGAACCTTCCAGCTCTTGACTCAGGTGGCAGGTCGTGCAGGTCGAGCTGAAAAAGCTGGTCAGGTCTTAATCCAGTCTTACAATCCTGAGCACTATGCTATTCGATTTGCCAAGGGTCAGGATTACGAAGGCTTTTATGCCTATGAAATGGGTATCAGACGACAACTTGGTTATCCGCCTTACTATTTCACCATTGGCATTACCCTTTCTCACAAGAAAGAAGAAGAGGTGGTCAAACGTGCCTATGAAGTTATGAACATTTTGCGGTCAGGCTTGTCAGAGACTAGTAACATTCTGGGCCCAACGCCCAAGCCCATTGCCCGTACCCACAACCTCTATCATTACCAGATTTTAATTAAATACCGTTTAGAAGATGAGCTGGGGCCGACCCTCAACCAGGTCTTGGCCTTGACTCAAGAACGGGAAAATAGTGAGCTCCGTCTCAGCATTGACCATGAGCCACAGCAATTTTTATAAGAAGGAGAAGATATGACAAAATTAATCTTTATGGGGACACCCGACTTTTCAGCAACAGTCTTAAAAGGACTTTTGACAGATGACCGTTACGAAATTCTAGCCGTTGTGACCCAGCCGGACCGCGCTGTCGGACGTAAAAAAGTGATCCAAGAAACCCCAGTTAAACAAGCTGCCAAGGAAGCAGGCCTTCCTATCTACCAACCTGAAAAATTATCTGGAAGTCCAGAGATGGAAACTATTATGCAGCTAGGAGCGGATGGAATTGTGACTGCTGCTTTTGGGCAGTTTCTCCCAAGTAAACTCCTTGATAGCATGGACTTTGCGGTCAATGTTCACGCTTCTCTTCTTCCTAAACATCGTGGTGGTGCGCCTATCCATTATGCCTTGATTCAAGGGGATGAGGAAGCTGGTGTGACCATTATGGAAATGGTTAAGGAAATGGATGCAGGAGATATGATTTCTCGTTGCAGTATTCCTATCACGGATGAGGACAATGTCGGCACCTTGTTTGAGAAATTGGCGCTAGTTGGTCGTGATTTGCTTTTGGATACTTTGCCTGGCTACATTGCTGGTGACATCAAACCTGAACCACAGGATCTAAGTCAGGTTACTTTCTCGCCAAATATCAAGCCAGAAGAAGAAAAACTAGATTGGACTAAAAGCAATCGTCAACTCTTTAACCAAATCCGTGGAATGAATCCGTGGCCTGTTGCCCATACTTTCCTTAAGGGCGACCGCTTTAAGATTTATGAAGCCCTACCAGTAGAAGGTAAGGGAAATCCAGGTGAAATTCTCTCTATCGGCAAGAAAGAATTGATTGTCGCAACGGCAGAAGGGGCTCTATCCCTCAAACAAGTGCAGCCAGCTGGTAAACCTAAGATGGACATTGCTTCCTTCCTCAACGGAGTTGGACGTACTTTGACTGTAGGAGAACGATTTGGTGACTAAAGTAGAAACGGCTAGAAGTTTAGCCCTAGCGGTATTAGAGGATGTTTTTATCAATCAAGCATACTCAAATATCGCCTTGAATAAGCATCTTAAGGGAAGTCAACTTTCGGCAGCAGACAAGGGCTTGGTGACCGAGTTGGTCTATGGAACGGTAGCCCGTAAACTGACTCTGGAATGGTACCTATCCCACTTTATCGAAGACAGAGATCAGTTAGACAGTTGGCTTTATGTCCTTCTTCTTATGAGTGCCTACCAGCTCTGCTATTTGGACAAGATTCCTAATCACGCTGTGGTTAATGAAGCGGTAGAACTATCCAAAACTCGTAAAAAAGGCAGTGAAAAATTTGTCAACGCCGTCCTTCGCCGTATCTTGCGTGAAGGCTGGCCAGATATTGCTAGCATCAAGCGAAAAAACAAGCGTGATTCCATTGCCTATTCTCTCCCAGTTTGGCTAGTTGCTAAGCTCAAGGAAGAATACGGAGAAGAGCGAGCGCAAGCTATTTTTGAAAGTCTTTTGGTGCGAAACAAGGTCAGTATTCGTGTAACGGACCTAGGACGAAAAGAAGAAATCCAAGTCTTGTTGGAGGCCAGTGATTCATCCTTGTCTCCCTCTGGTCTGGTTAAGGAGCAAGGGCATTTTGCAGGCCATGATTTGTTTGCGGATGGAGCAATTACCATCCAAGACGAGTCCAGTCAGCTTGTTGCTCCGACGCTTGATTTAAAAGGGCATGAGCAGGTTCTAGATGCCTGTGCGGCTCCGGGTGGGAAAACAGCCCATATAGCCTCTTATCTCACGACAGGTCAGGTTACGGCTTTGGACCTTTACGATCACAAGTTGGACTTAATCCAAGAAAATGCCCAACGTTTAGGAGTTGCAGATCGGATTCAAACGCAAAAATTGGATGCCAGAAAGGTGCATGAGCTTTTTGGTCAGGATTCATTTGATAAGATTTTGGTAGATGCTCCCTGTTCAGGAATTGGTCTTCTGCGACGCAAACCAGACATTAAATACAATAAAGAAACGGCAGATTTCGCTTCCTTGCAGGAAATTCAGCTAGAAATATTAGGTAGTGTTTGTCAAACACTACGCAAAGGTGGTATAATAACTTATAGTACCTGTACTATTGTCTCAGAGGAGAACTTTCAAGTCGTACAGGCATTTTTAGAAAGTCATCCTGAATTTGAGCAGGTAACACTAGAACATGAATGTAAGGATATCATGAAAGACGGCTGTATCCTCATTACACCTGAATTGTATGGAAGTGATGGATTCTTCATCAGTCAATTTCGCAAGATATCGGATTAGGAAGGAACTAACACATGGAAATTTCATTATTAACAGATGTTGGTCAGAAACGAACAAATAACCAAGACTATGTCAACCACTATGTCAATAGAGCTGGACGTACTATGATTATCCTAGCTGATGGTATGGGAGGTCATCGCGCAGGGAATATCGCTAGTGAAATGGCGGTAACAGACCTAGGTGTAGCTTGGGTAGATACTCAAATCGATACAGTTAATGAAGTACGTGAATGGTTTGCTAACAACCTTGAGATTGAAAATCAAAAGATTAACCAATTGGGACAAGATGAAGCTTATAAAGGAATGGGAACAACCCTCGAGGCTGTTGCTATTATTGGCAATCAGGCTATCTATGCCCACATTGGGGATTCTCGTATCGGTTTGATTCGTGGAGAAGAATACCACCAGTTAACAAGCGACCATTCTTTGGTCAATGAATTGCTCAAGGCTGGTCAATTGACACCTGAAGAAGCAGCTAGCCACCCACAGAAAAATATTATTACCCAGTCAATTGGTCAAAAAGACGAAATTCAGCCTGATTTTGGAATGATTACCCTTGCGACAGGAGATTATCTCCTACTTAATAGCGACGGATTAACCAACATGATTTCAGGCAGTGAGATTTGTGATATTGTAACCAGTGATATTCCTTTGGCAGATAAAACAGCGACGCTCGTGCGTTTTGCTAACAATGCAGGAGGTTTAGACAATATTACGGTTGCCCTTGTTTCTATGAACGAGGAGGATGAAGAATGATCCAAATCGGCAAGATTTTTGCCGGACGCTATCGGATTGTGAAACAGATTGGCCGAGGAGGCATGGCAGATGTCTATTTGGCCAAGGATTTAATTCTAGATGGAGAAGAAGTGGCAGTGAAGGTCCTGAGGACCAACTACCAGACGGACCCAATAGCTGTAGCTCGTTTTCAGCGTGAAGCGAGAGCTATGGCAGATCTAGACCATCCTCATATCGTTCGGATAACAGATATTGGTGAGGAAGACGGTCAACAGTATCTTGCAATGGAGTATGTTGCTGGACTAGACCTTAAACGCTATATCAAGGAACACTATCCTCTTTCTAATGAAGAAGCAGTCCGTATTATGGGACAAATCCTCCTAGCCATGCGTTTGGCCCATACCAGAGGAATTGTCCATAGGGACTTGAAACCTCAAAATATCCTTTTGACACCAGATGGGACTGCCAAAGTCACAGACTTTGGGATTGCGGTAGCCTTTGCAGAGACAAGTCTGACCCAGACTAACTCTATGCTGGGTTCGGTTCATTACTTGTCACCAGAGCAGGCGCGTGGTTCGAAGGCGACTGTGCAGAGTGATATCTATGCCATGGGGATTATTTTCTATGAGATGCTGACAGGCCATATCCCTTATGACGGGGATAGTGCGGTGACCATTGCTCTCCAGCATTTCCAGAAACCACTGCCGTCAGTTATAGCTGAGAATCCATCTGTGCCTCAGGCTTTAGAGAATGTTGTCATCAAGGCAACTGCCAAGAAATTGACAGATCGTTATCAGTCAGTTGCAGAGATGTATGTGGACTTGTCTAGTAGTTTGTCTTATAATCGTCGCAATGAGCCTAAATTGGTGTTTAATGATACCACTAAGGCTGACACCAAGACTCTTCCTAAAGTTCCACAAAGTACCTTGACTTCGATTCCTAAGGTGCAAACACAAAGTCCAAAGCCACAGACTGCGAAGCCGAGTCAGCAGGCTTCAGAGGACAATTACGCAACCAAGCCTGTTAAGAAACGGAAATTTAGAGTTCGCTATATGATTTTGTTGGCCAGCATTGTATTGGTGGCAGCTTCTCTTATTTGGATACTATCCAGAACTCCTGCAACCATTGCCATTCCAGATGTGGCAGGTAAGACAGTGGCGGAAGCCAAGGAAACCCTCAAGAAAGCCAATTTTGAGATTGGCGAGGAGAAATCAGAGGCTAGTGAAAAGGTGGAAGAAGGGCGGATTATCCGTACAGATCCTGACGCTGGAACTGGTCGAAAAGAAGGAACGAAAATCAATTTGGTTGTCTCATCAGGCAAGCAATCTTTCCAATTGAGCAATTATATCGGCCGTAAATCGACCGATGTTATCGCAGAACTCAAGCAGAAGAAGGTACCTGAAAATCTCATCAAGATAGAGGAAGAAGAATCAAGCGAGAGTGAAGAAGGAACAGTTCTTAGACAGAGCCCATCTGCTGGAACAACTTATGATTTGAGTAAGGCCTCAACAATTACTTTAACTATTGCTAAGAAAGTAACAAGTGTTGTCATGCCAAGTTATACAGGTTCCAGTCTTGAATTTACGAAAAATAACCTCATCCAAATTGTTGGTATAAAAGAAGCCAACATTGAAGTTGTAGAAGTTACCACAGCTCCTTCCGGAACTGCTGAAGGTACCGTCGTGGAACAGAGTCCAAGAGCAGGTGAAAAGGTAGATTTGAATAAGACACGCATCAAGATTTCAATTTACAAACCGAAAACACCGCCGTCAACAACATCATCAGCACCAGCCCAACGTGGAAACCAAGGTTCTACTACAACACCAAGTCAAGGGAACCAGCAAGGAAATCAACGAGGAGATACTCATTCTACTAATCAATCAAGTAGTGAGGGAAGCCACGAAAATTCACGTAATTAAACGAATCTTTGTCATGATTTCATGGCAAAGATTTTTTTTGACTCCAGATTTGTGATAGAATAGAAGGAGTTGATAAAAGGAGGAACGCATGGAAGAATCAAGAGAATTAAATGCCGTCATCGATGTGATTATGTTAGCTGGAACCATTCTTCTCAAAAGTGGCTCAGAGATTCATCGTGTAGAAGATACCATGATCCGTATTGCGCATTCGCAGGGGATTGTGGATTGCAATGTTCTTGCCATGCCTGCTGCCATCTTTTTCTCCATTGAAAATACCAATATTTCACGCATGAAGCGTGTGACCTCCTCTTCTTATAATATTGAAAAAGTCTGCGATGTGAACCAGATTTCTCGCCAGCTGGTGGGAGGACAGATTGATTTAGAAACGGCCTTCAAGCAATTGACGGTCTTGCAAGCTCAACCTCTTTCCTACACTAAGTTACAGGTGACTCTGGCTGCAACCTTTAGTGCCCCATTCTTTTCAGTTATGTTTAGTGGAAATATCTACGACGCACTTGGAGCAGGAGTGGCTACCTTATTTGGTTTTGCCTTTTCCCTCTATGTGGAGAAGTTTATCCGAATTCCCTTTGTGACAGCCTTTGCTGGGGCTTTCGTCTTTGGGATGATTGCCCAGTTTTGGGCTCACTACACAGGTTTTCCTTCAACAGCAGATTTGATTATAGCTGGTGCGGTCATGCCTTTTGTACCAGGGATTGCCTTGACCAATGCGGTTCGTGATATTATGACCAACCACATAAACTCTGGTATGAGTAAGATGTTTGAATCCCTGCTCATTACCCTTGCTTTAGGGGCGGGAACTTCTGTCGCCTTGGTATTGATGAATTAATATGACACTAACAACCTTTTTATTACAGGCAGTAGCAAGTCTTCTTGCAATTATCACTTTTTTAATCGTACTCAATGTGCAACGTTCTATGCTCTTACCAGGAGGAATTTTGGGCATGGCTGTCTGGCTAATTTATCTTTTGCTCAAGGAACCGACCAATGTTATTGTGGCTACTTTTATTGCAGCCATTATCGGTTCTTGTGTCAGCCAGATTTTAAGTATTCTTTATAAGACACCTGCTGTGGTCTTTATCTTGGCCATCTTGGCACCTCTGGTTCCGGGTTATCTCTCCTATCGGACAACTGCCTTTTTTGTGACGGGAGATTACAGTCATGCCATTGCTAGTGCAACCTTGGTTGTTATGTTGGCTTTGGTGATTTCCATTGGAATGGCTAGCGGAACAGTGATTCTCAGACTTTATTCTCACTTACGAAAATAGCATAATGGTTAGAATAATAAGCGACTTGATTTGGTGAATCAAGTCTTTTTTCTCTCTTTTACTGCCATTTGTGATAAAATAGTATAGAACGATTTTTTACAATGAATGATAAAACAGAGGTAAATATGACAATCGGTATTGATAAGATTGGTTTTGCGACCAGTCAATATGTCTTGAAATTACAAGACTTAGCAGAAGCGAGGGGAATTGACCCTGAAAAATTAAGCAAAGGACTCTTACTCAAGGAATTGAGTATTGCGCCCCTAACTGAGGATATCGTGACCTTGGCGGCCAGTGCAAGTGATTCTATTTTAACTGAGCAAGAAAGAGAAGAAATTGACATGGTCATTGTTGCTACCGAGTCAGGAATTGACCAGAGTAAAGCTGCGGCCGTCTTTGTGCATGGTTTGCTGGGCATCCAGCCTTTTGCTCGTAGTTTCGAGATTAAAGAAGCCTGCTATGGAGCGACAGCGGCCCTTCATTATGCCAAATTGCATGTGGAAAATTCTCCAGAGTCCAAGGTCTTGGTCATCGCAAGCGATATTGCCAAATATGGTATTGAAACTCCAGGAGAACCCACTCAGGGTGCTGGAAGTGTAGCTATGTTGATTACACAAAATCCACGCATTATGGCCTTTAATAATGACAATGTCGCTCAGACTCGTGACATCATGGACTTTTGGCGTCCAAATTACTCAACAACCCCTTATGTAAATGGTGTTTATTCTACCCAACAGTATTTGGATAGTTTGAAAACGACTTGGCTTGAATATCAAAAACGCTACCAGCTTACTTTGGATGATTTCGCGGCGGTTTGCTTCCACTTGCCTTATCCTAAATTAGCACTAAAAGGCTTGAAAAAAATCATGGATAAGAGTCTGCCTCAAGAGAAAAAAGACCTCTTGCAAAAGCATTTTGACCAGTCTATTCTCTACAGTCAAAAGGTGGGGAATATCTATACAGGTTCACTTTTCCTTGGACTTTTATCTCTCTTGGAAAATACAGATAGCTTGAAGGCTGGGGATAAAATTGCCCTTTATAGTTACGGAAGTGGTGCTGTGGCTGAGTTTTTCAGTGGTGAATTGGTTGAAGGTTATGAAGCTTATCTGGATAAAGACCGTTTGAACAAGCTCAACCAACGAACTGCCCTGTCTGTTGCAGACTATGAAAAAGTCTTCTTTGAGAAAGTGGTATTGGATGAAACAAATTCTGCCCAGTTTGCTGGCTATGAAAATCAAGAGTTTGCCTTGGTTGAAATTGTGGACCACCAACGCCGTTATAGCAAGGTTGAAAAATAATGAAGATAAGTTGGAATGGATTTTCTAAAAAATCATACCATGAGCGCCTTGAGCTGTTAAAAGCTCAGGCGCTCCTTAGTCCTGAGAAGCAAGCGAGTTTGGATCAGGATGAACAAATTAGCGTGACTGTCGCAGACCAGCTGAGTGAGAATGTGGTGGGGACTTTTTCTCTGCCTTATTCGCTGGTTCCAGAGGTCCTTGTCAATGGTCAGGAATACACAGTTCCCTATGTGACAGAAGAACCATCTGTGGTTGCTGCGGCCAGCTATGCAAGTAAAATCATCAAGCGTGCAGGTGGCTTTATTGCACAGGTTCATGAGCGTCAGATGATTGGGCAGGTAGCCCTTTATCAAGTTGCTGATCCTGAACAAGCGCAAGAGAAAATTGCCAGCAAGAAGGCGGAGCTCTTGGAACTTGCCAATCAAGCCTATCCTTCTATCGTTAAACGCGGGGGTGGGGCGCGTGATTTGCATGTAGAACAGATAAAAGGCGAAACAGACTTTCTCGTTGTGTATCTCCATGTCGATACCCAGGAAGCCATGGGTGCTAATATGCTCAACACCATGCTGGAGGCCTTGAAACCAGTCTTAGAAGAACTCACTCAGGGACAAAGTCTTATGGGAATCCTGTCTAATTACGCGACTGATTCTCTGGTGACGGCAAGCTGTCGCATCGCCTTTCGCTACTTGAGCCGCCAAAAGGATCAAGGACGAGAAATTGCGGAGAAAATGGCTTTGGCTAGCCAATTGGCGCAAGCTGATCCTTATAGAGCAGCTACCCACAATAAAGGGATTTTTAATGGTATTGATGCCATTTTGATTGCCACTGGTAATGACTGGCGTGCTATTGAAGCAGGGGCTCATGTCTTTGCCAGTCGAGATGGACGCTATCAAGGTCTTAGTCAATGGACGCTGGACCTTGAAAGAGAAGAATTGGTCGGTGAGATGACCCTGCCCATGCCTGTGGCGACCAAGGGTGGCTCTATTGGTCTCAACCCTCGTGTAGCTCTCAGTCATGAATTATTGGGAAATCCTTCTGCCAAAGAATTAGCCCAGATTATCGTGTCTATTGGTCTCGCCCAAAACTTTGCGGCCCTCAAAGCCTTGGTGAGTACGGGCATCCAGCAAGGCCACATGAAATTGCAGGCCAAATCCTTAGCTCTCCTAGCAGGAGCCAGTGAATCCGAGGTAGCTCCCCTAGTCGAGCGCCTCATCGCAGAGAAAACCTTTAACTTAGAGACAGCCCAGCATTATTTAGAAAACTTAAGATCATAAAAAACTCAGACGAATTTGTCTGAGTTTTCTTGTACTTAAATACTTTTTCCTGGTAATAGTGTAACTGGTAAGAAGTAACAAGTTGTTGCGACTTCCTTGCCTTCAATCTTTTGCAAGAGAAGATCAACAGTGAGGCAGGCAATCTCTTCCAAAGGTTGCTTGATGGTCGCGAGTTGAGGATAGTAGTTCTCGATAAAATAGGTCCCATCGTAGCCGATGACTTTGAGCTCTTCAGGAACAGAAATGCCTAGTTCTTGAGCAATTTTAATGACCAGAATAGCTGTCAAATCATCTGAAGCAAAAATGGCATCTGGCTTTTGTCGAGTCAAGATATTCTTGATTTCCATTTCTTTTCTGACAGGAGAAAAGTCACTGGAAACATTGATAATAGGTGCTTTGGGGAGAACAGATGCAAAGCCAGCGTGGCGTAGTCCAGTTGGCGAGTTAGAATTGTCATTTCCTGTAATCATGATGATAGACTGGGCGCCTGTCTTAACCAAGGTCTGGGCTGCTAGAACTCCACCAGCATAGTTGTCAGAGGAAACGACAGGAATGTCTGGCGACAGATTTCGGTCAAAGGAAATAATTGGTGCCGTCACGCGATTGTAGTCTTCGATTCCCAAGTTGTGACTACCCGAAATGATGCCGTCCACCTGATTGGCTTCCAACATTTCGATGTATTCACGTTCCTTCTCAGAATCGTGCTCACTGTTGCAGATGATGGTCTTATAACCATTCTTGAAGAGTTGGTGTTCCAGCTTATCAATCAATTCTGCATAGAAAACGTTAGAAATATTGGGGAAAATCAAGCCGATTAACTTAGCTGATTTTCCTTGCAGACTACGAGCTAGGTTGTTGGGCTTATAGCCCAATTCTCGCATGGCTTCATTTACCTTTTGAATTGTTTTTTCAGATAAATACCCTTTTTTATTGATAACCCGAGAAACGGTAGTAGGGCTGACGCCTGCAAGTTTGGCGACATCAGTTAGTTTTGCGACCATAATCTAATTCATAGTAAGTTCCAGTTGGGTTTCCAGATTTAATCAGGATCCCATTTTGGTCCGCATGTGGGAAGACACGACCAGAAAATACTTTTTCTCCTTTATTGATGAAAATTTCAAAGACAGAATTATCGATGAAGATTGTAGCAGTAGTAGCCTGATTCTCGATAGGGCAAGAACGTGTAGTTCCAAATTCTTGGGCATACTGTTCACCAGCCTGGCTACGATCTACTGTCACTTGACCATTTACAAGGTCAAAGTTGATGGAAAGTCCCTTGCCTTCTTTATCAGCCAGTAAGACAATCTCGCTCTGGCTATTAGCTTCCAAGTTGAGTTCAAGTTCGTAAGTGTTCTTGGTTTGAGCACGATTTGAGAAGACTTCTTCAGAAGCACGAAGGTCCTTGATAGCTGCGACTGGGTATTGGTAGAGTTTGCCGTCTTTGATAGTGAGTTCCTTGACCAAAGAGAAGGTTCCTTGGTGGTCAAAACGGTCAGATGGATATGAAACATCAGGCAAGCCAAGCCAGCTAACAGCTAGAGCACGTCCATCAGGAGCGTTGAAGGCTTGAGTTGCATAGGCTTCGAAACCATAGTCCATGTTTTGAAGTTGAGATACATCTACCATTTTAGCATTTTCAGGGTCAAAGGAAGCCCCAATCTTATACATATTTGGAAAGATATTATCGTAGTCTAGAACCTTCTTATCCAATCCTTGTGGGCAGTAGAGAAGGACAGGTTGTTCCCCTACAAAGACCAGATTTGGACATTCCATCATGTAGGCAGTACGGTCGTTAGCAAAGTCAAGGTTGCCAACGGCTTGCCAGTTTGTATAGTCGTTGTCTACAGCCTTGTAGAGACGGACGAAACCTTTTTTCTCCAAGTCCTGTCCACCGACGATAGCATAGTATTGGCCCTTGAAGTTAAAAATTTGCGGATCACGGAAGTGGTCAGTAGAGTCTGCTGGCTGATCAATCAAGATCTTATCAATCTTTGTAATCTTGCCATCCTTATCCATCAAAGCTCCAATCTGGTAAGGGTGACGGATCCAGTTTTCATCACGAACATTTCCTGTATAAAATAGGAACAAGTTATCGCCAAATTGCATAGCAGAACCAGAGTAGGCACCGTGGCTATCTAATGGAGTATCTGGTAAAACTTTGATTCCAGTTTCTCTAAAGTGAATCAAATCATCACTTTCCAATTGAACCCAAGATTTCAAACCGTGGGCTACACCAAAAGGAAAGTTCTGATAAAAAACAATCCACTTTCCATCAAAGTAAGAAAAGCCATTTGGGTCGTTGAGAAGTCCTGTTTTTGGCTCGACATGGTAATGAGTATGCCATGGAGATTGTGCCATATTTTCCTTTATATGTTGAATTTCTTCTTGCGTCCAATCTTCATAGGGTCTATAACGACGCTCAGTTGTCCATTCCATTCATTCATTCCTCCAAAAAATCTTATCACTTCTAATAGTAACCGTTTTCGATAAAAAATGCAAGCCTTTTATGTTAAAAAAGAGAAAAAACTGTTAAACGTTTATCATAAATTTAAAGCAGGAAATTAATCAACTTTTCAAGAAAATATGAAAGATAATGAAACAAAAGCCTTTTAACTAAGATTTCAAACTTGTTTTTTAAGGAAATCCTGCTAAAACAGTCAAAATCAATCAATCTAAAGCGAGCTTACTAAGTGGATAGAATATTTTTTCTGCAAAACGCTTGACATATTTCTAAAACATGATAAAATAATAGTCGTAGGGCGGATAAAATCGCTTTCAAACAATAACGAAATTTTATATAAGGAGATTTTTGCAAATGAACAATCAGGAAATTGCAAAAAAAGTCATCGATGCCTTGGGCGGACGTGAAAATGTCAACAGTGTTGCCCACTGTGCGACTCGTCTTCGTGTCATGGTCAAAGATGAAGGAAAAATCAATAAAGAAGTGATTGAGAACTTGGAAAAAGTTCAAGGTGCGTTCTTTAACTCAGGTCAATACCAAATCATCTTTGGTACAGGTACAGTTAACAAAATGTACGATGAAGTTGTTGCACTTGGTTTGCCAACATCATCTAAAGATGACATGAAAGCAGAAGCTGCTAAACAAGGGAACTGGTTCCAACGTGCTATCCGTACTTTCGGTGACGTTTTCGTTCCAATCATCCCAGTTATCGTAGCGACAGGTCTCTTCATGGGTGTGCGTGGTCTCTTGACTGCTCTTGGAATGACACTTCCAGCTGATGTGACAACTTACACTCAAATCTTGACAGATACAGCCTTTATCATCTTGCCAGGTTTGGTTGTGTGGTCAACCTTCCGTGTATTCGGTGGAAATCCAGCCGTTGGTATTGTTCTTGGTATGATGCTTGTTTCTGGCTCACTTCCAAACGCTTGGGCAGTCGCTTCAGGTGGTGAAGTAACAGCTATGAACTTCTTTGGTTTCATCCCTGTTGTTGGTTTGCAAGGTTCAGTTCTTCCAGCCTTCATCATCGGGGTTGTCGGAGCTAAATTTGAAAAAGCTGTCCGCAAGGTTGTTCCAGATGTGATTGACCTCTTAGTAACGCCATTCGTGACACTTTTGGTTATGTCTATCCTTGGACTCTTTGTCATCGGACCAGTCTTCCACGTCGTTGAAAACTACATCCTTATCGCTACAAAAGCGATCCTCAGCTTGCCATTTGGTCTTGGTGGTTTCTTGATCGGTGGGGTTCACCAATTGATCGTCGTGTCAGGTGTGCACCACATCTTCAACTTGCTTGAAGTTCAATTGCTTGCTGCTGACCATGCTAACCCATTTAACGCGATCATCACAGCTGCTATGACAGCTCAAGGTGCTGCGACTGTTGCGGTTGGTGTTAAAACTAAAAATCCAAAACTGAAAACACTTGCTTTCCCAGCTGCTCTTTCTGCCTTCCTAGGTATTACAGAGCCTGCTATCTTCGGGGTGAACTTGCGCTTCCGTAAACCATTCTTCCTTTCATTGATTGCTGGTGCAATCGGTGGTGGATTGGCTTCTATCCTTGGACTTGCTGGTACTGGTAATGGTATCACCATCATCCCTGGTACAATGCTTTACATCGGTAACGGACAACTTCCACAATACCTTCTTATGGTAGCTGTATCATTTGCACTTGGTTTTGCTCTTACTTACATGTTTGGTTATGAGGATGAAAAAGAAGTTGCTACTGAAGTAGAGACAGAACGTTTGGTCCAAGAAGAAACAACTGGTAACATTCCAGCATCTCTTCAAAATGAAACACTTGTAACTCCTATCGTTGGTGATGTTGTCGCTCTTGCTGATGTCAATGACCCAGTCTTCTCAAGTGGAGCTATGGGGCAAGGTATCGCTGTGAAACCAAGCCAAGGTGTGGTATATGCACCAGCTGATGCTGAAGTTTCAATTGCCTTTCCAACAGGACACGCTTTTGGTTTGAAAACAACTGATGGTGCTGAAGTCTTGATCCACGTTGGTATCGACACTGTAACAATGAACGGTGACGGTTTTGAAGCAAAAGTTGCTCAAGGTGATAAGGTTAAAGCTGGCGATGTTCTAGGAACATTTGACTCAAACAAAATCGCTGCAGCTGGTCTTGATGATACAACAATGGTTATCGTTACAAACACAGCTGACTTCTCTTCAGTAGCTCCAGTCGCAACAGGTTCAGTTGCGAAGGGTGATGCTCTTATCGAAGTGAAAGCCTAATCTTTCCTAGCTAAATGAAAACGAACAAATGACATGTTTGTTCGTTTTTGCTTGAATAGTAAGATTTACAGAGGAAAATCTAAAAAATTGAGAAACTTAGATTTTTAAAATATGCTATAATAAAGAAAATAAAAACAAGAGGTTTATCATGACAAAATTATATGGAAGCTTGGAAGCGGGCGGTACAAAGTTTGTCTGTGCTGTCGGTGATGAAAACTTTAACGTTGTAGAAAAAATACAATTTCCAACAACAACTCCAATCGAAACAATCGATAAAACCATTGAGTTCTTCTCGAAATTCGATAATCTTGCTGGTCTTGCAGTTGGTTCATTTGGTCCGATTGATATTGATAAAAACTCAAAAACTTATGGCTTTATCACAACGACTCCAAAACCAAACTGGGCAAATGTGGACTTGCTTGGTGCCCTTCGTCGCGCCCTAAACGTGCCAATGTACTTCACAACAGACGTAAACAGCTCTGCTTATGGTGAAGTGGTTGCCCGTAACAATGCTGGTGCTCGTATTGAAAACTTGGTTTACTACACAATCGGTACAGGTATCGGTGCAGGTGTTATCCAACGTGGTGAGTTTATCGGCGGTGTGGGTCACCCTGAAATGGGTCACTACTATGTTGCTAGACACCCAATGGATATTGAAAAAGAGTTTAAGGGTGTTTGTCCTTTCCATAAGGGATGTCTGGAAGGCTATGCAGCTGGTCCAAGTTTGGAAGCTCGTACAGGTGTACGTGGGGAAAATATTGAACTCAACAACCCTGTTTGGGATGTTCAAGCCTACTATATCGCTCAAGCTGCGGTTAATGCGACAGTGACTTTCCGCCCAGACGTGATTGTCTTTGGTGGAGGGGTCATGGCTCAACAACACATGCTAGACCGTGTCCGTGAGAAATTTACATCTCTTCTCAATGGTTACCTACCAGTACCTGATGTGCGTGACTACATCGTGACACCAGCAGTAGCAGGAAATGGTTCTGCCACACTTGGGAACTTTGTTCTTGCAAAAGAAGTTTCAAAATAAAGCACAAAATCCGCTTGGGAAACCAAACGGATTTTGTGGTTGAAAACAATATTTTTGAGCCTTTCCTTAAGTGATTACGGACGGTAGCGACTTTCTTCGAAATTCCATACCTAAACTTTGAGCCTAATGTCTCAAAGTTTCCGAACACCTGAAACCATTAGATTTCAGGTGTTTCTATCACGGCGGAAAGGCTAGGTAAGTTCTCACCTCACTATCGAAAAATAGGCATGATTTCCATACTAAAGTATATTTAGTATCAATCTATAGTCAATCTACGCTCTAAAAATCCGCTTGGGAAACCAAACGGATTTTTTACATGTCAAAGCATTTGCCAGAAGAAGTCGATAATATAGGTCAGACCGTAGGTATAAACCACGAGGGTAAAGGGTTTGGTCAGAATGATGATGGTCATATAGCGCTTGAAACTCATCTTGGTCAGGGCAGCCAGCATACAGAGAAAGTCAGCTGGACTAATGGGCCAAATCATCATAAAGATAAAGAAACGGTCAAAACGATTGCCCTTGTCCAACCAGCCGATATACTTGTCATAGGTGCGCTTGCTGACGACAGACTGGACAAAGGAAGCCCCATAGAGGCGCACCAGATAAAAGATAATGGCACAGCCAATCACGATGCCGATATAGTTGTAGATAGTCCCGATGATGTGGCCGTAGATAAAGACCCCAGCCACCGAGGTCAAGGCTCCAGGAATGATAGGGACGACCGTTTGTAAAATCTGTAAAAAAATAAAGAGAGGTGGCCCCCAGATACCTGCCTGCTGGATAAAGGCAGAGAGGGTTTCCTTAGACTGTAAAACACCCGCCTGATAAGCCCAAATACAGAAAATCAAACTCCCAACCCCACCGACAATCGATGAGATGTTGATAATTTGCTGTAAAAGGGGAGAAACAGCTTTCATTTGTTTATCCTGTGACATGTAAACTCCTCATAGATAGTATAACTCTACTATACCATATTTTGGAGGAGAAAGGGGGAATGAGTCTTTTTGATGAGAAATAGATGGGAATACAGGCCTTCGAGATTTAGAATAGATCTCTTTCCTAAAGTTTACATGTATTATAGATTTAGAATAAGCGTAATTTCATAAATTTAAAAGTATTCTAAGCTTCGAATAGCTTATCTACGAAAGTTTTTAGGTCTTCTAGCTTTCGAATAGTCGTATTTGCTAAAGTTTATATGTATTCTAAAGCTAGAAAGGCTAAAATCGAAAAATAGCAAGAGTCTCTATCTGATGGACGGAGTTTATTTCCAGTCAGAAAGAGATTTTTTAATTTGGAAATATCTGATTTGTCCTGAAAAGTACATTTTAGATGGGAATAATGATAGTTGAGCGGATGAAGTACAAAATGTTTTGGGAAACTGTTAGAATGAATGTATCAAATTAAAGGAGAAAAATTGATGAAGAAAGTTAGAGATGATGAGGATAGTATGCTATCGACACTTCCTTTATGGGTGCTTCTATTTTTGGTCTGTGCATTGTTTCAAGTCTTTGTATTTAAGGATAGACCTTTGATTCAACCTCCTAGACAAGGAAGCATTGTAAAAACAGATCAAGAACAGGTCTATCTTCCAGAACTAATCCAGTCTTGGTTTGATAGAGAAGATAATAAATGATTCGTTAAATAGAAAGGATATCATCATGACAAAAACATACGCTATTCGCCCACTTAGTTACAGCAACTTTACCAACCGTGAGTTTGAAAGCCTAATGATGGATACTCATCAGAGTCTAGCTACTTTTTCTAAGGCAAACAAGGATGAGGGCATGTATGCCAAACATTTGGAACCCTTCAAGACCAAGCTAGATGATTTTCAAGCTCAACTTGCGGCTGTGGAGACGAAAGATTCTAGTAATCTGACAGAAGTTGATCGCAATCGTGATAGTGCCTTGGTCGGTCTCTTTACCCTTCATAGAGGATTTGCTAAGATTAAGGATGCAAAGCTCAAAGAAGCTCATGAAACTCTGAAACCAGTCTTTGGCAAGTACAAGGATATCACTAAGCACAGCAATGATGTGGAGACGGCAGAAATCAAGAGCCTTCTCAAAACGCTTAGTGAAACACCCTATCATGAGGCAGTGACCAGCCTAGGACTGACACCCATGCTGACGGCGGTAGTCAATGCTCAAGAAGAATATGACCAAGTGGAAAGTAAGGCGCGTGCTTCTAAGTCTGCCAAGGAAGTCGGCAAGACTAGACAACTCCGTACCGAACTTTCAACCAGCTACGACCTCTTTATACGCTATACCGCAGCTAGTGCAGAAGCCTACCCTGAAAAGGAACACTTGACTCAACTCCTCAAGGAACTCAATAGCATCCGAGATAGCAAGCGCCGTCTCATTACTAGTAGCAAGAAAGATAAAAAGACCAAACCAGCCGAACCAGCAGGATAAAGACAACCCCTTAGAAGCGGATTTCTAAGGGGATTTTTGTGGTTTCGTGGTATAATTTTGGTAATAATCTATAATGTAGAGGAGAAAAAATCATGGCAGATACAATTTTAATTCTAGGTAATGGTTTTGATATTGCTATGGGGCGAAAGACGAAGTATACCGATTTTATTGAGTTTGAAAAACAATTATTTTCTAATCCAGATGAGGAGTTACTGGAGTTTTTAAAAGCTAAAAATATTAGTATTGAGAAATACAAAGATAATTTATATTTGAAATTTATCAACGAAAACAAAGATACTCTTGGAGATAATTGGTCTAATCTTGAAATCATGATCTCCCAACTCGCGGATGCAATAATGTATTTTAAAGAGAATAATATTTTATATAATGAAAATATGAATGAACCTAACAAGAGACATTCAGAAGGATTGAAGGAAAAACTTCTAAAAGATAATAATGCTTATGCCAAAATATTTGTTGTTGATAATTTTTCTAAATTATTCTATGAGAAAAATTGGAGATTACTACAAAGAGAAGTTGCACTAGAAAAATTGAATAATGAATTTATCAATCAACTTGATTTATTAATTGAGCTATTAGAAATTTATCTGTCGTATTTAGATTATATAGATTTTGATGTACAAAAGATTGAAGCAAGGCCAACAGCTTTAGATGCAATATCAGATTTATCAAATTCTTCAGTTCTAAACTTTAATTATACTAATACATCAGGATATTTATTTGGGACTTCTGAGGAAAAAACTCATTTTATACATGGCCGAATTGATTTGGATAGAACTTTCAATCGAATCAATACGATGGTCTTTGGAATTGAGGACAAAGAAAATAATGTCAACAGTGATTTAATTCCTTATCAGAAATATTATCAAAGAGTTGTTAAAGAAACAGGAACTAAATTTGAAGACTTTTTCAAACCAGTTTATGAGTATTCAAGTGTGGGGATAGCGAAATCATTTCCTAAAAATATCATTATTTTTGGACACTCAGTAGATCCCTTGGATAAAGAAATATTCCAAAAATGCTTAAAGTTAGTAGAGATTGTATCAGAACAGAATAGAATGTTTAAATATCGATTTATTTTCACTTATTTCAATGAACTAGCAAAACGATCTATTATTAAGAATCTCGCAATCATTCTGGGGAAAGAAAAACTGATAGAGTTAACAGGAAAACAGAATGTTGTATTTGTAAAGAGTGATGATATGGAAGGTATGAAAGATGCTCTACTACCATGATAAAGTCAAAAGTAATTGAATTTATAGAAAACAATTGTCAAATATTATTTTAAAAATAGGTCATAACCCACTCGCTCTTCTCGCTTCGAGTGGGTTTTCTTAAAATATGATAAAATAGAAGAGATAATACATTTATTTAATAAGGGAAGTAAAAATGGCAAGTAAAGAAAATGCAGAACGCAAGGAACTGCATCGTAAGATTTGGGCGATTGCGGACGATGTTCGTGGAGCTGTAGATGGTTGGGATTTTAAACAATACATTTTAGGAATCCTTTTCTATCGCTTTATTTCAGAGCATATGGCAGACTATTTTGACCGCGCCGAGCATGAAGCTGGCGACTTAGAATTTCGTTATGCTGAATTGAGTGACCAAGAAGCTGAGCAAGATTTCAAACCAGGGACAGTTGAGGATAAGGGATTCTTTATTCTTCCGAGTCAACTATTTGAAAATGTTGTCGAGAATGCCTCGCAAAATGAAAATTTAAACGAAGACTTGGCCAATATTTTCCAAGCTATTGAGAAATCAGCGATTGGCTTCAAATCAGAGGATGATATCAAAGGTTTGTTTGATAACTTGGATACACGAAGCAATATCCTTGGTGGAACTGTTCCAGAAAAAAATAAACGACTTTCTGACATTCTAAATGGTATCAATAGCATTAACTTTGGTAACTTTGAGGAAAATGACATCGATGCCTTTGGGGACGCTTATGAGTTCTTGATTTCCAACTATGCTAGTAATGCAGGAAAAAGTGGTGGTGAGTTTTTCACGCCACAGACAGTCTCTAAACTACTAGCTCGTCTAGTGATGGTCGGCAAGGACAAGATTAACAAGGTCTATGACCCAACATGTGGTTCAGGCTCTCTCCTTCTTCAAATGAAAAAACAATATGAAGACCATATTCTAGAAGATGGATTCTTTGGTCAAGAAATTAATATGACCAACTATAACTTGGCTCGTATGAATATGTTCTTGCACAATATCAACTACAATAACTTTGATATTAAGCGAGGAGATACCCTTTTAAATCCTCAGCATTTAGAAGAAAAGCCATTTGATGCTATCGTTTCTAACCCTCCGTATTCTGTCAAATGGGTGGGAGATGGAGATCCAACTCTAATAAATGATGACCGCTTTGCGCCAGCTGGTAAGCTAGCTCCTAAGTCAAAAGCTGACTTTGCCTTTATCATGCATAGTCTCAATCATTTGTCCAATAAAGGTCGGGCAGCCATTGTATGTTTCCCAGGTATTTTCTATCGTGGCGGAGCTGAAAAGACCATTCGTCAGTATCTGGTAGATAACAACTTTGTTGAAGCAGTCATTGCCCTTCCAGACAATCTCTTCTTTGGAACTTCTATCGCAACGACGATCTTGGTTTTGGCAAAAAATAAACTAGAGAACAAAACGCTCTTTATCGATGCGAGTAAGGAATTCAAAAAAGAGACTAACAACAATGTTTTGACGGATAGCAATATCGAACATATAGTTGAATTATTCTCTAATTATCAAAATGTTGACTATAAATCTGCTCTTGTTGACAATGATGTGATTGGTTCAGAGCAGGATTATAACCTATCTGTTTCAACCTATGTCGAACAAGAAGATACACGTGAGAAGATTGATATTGATGTGCTCAATCAAGAAATTGCAGAAACTGTAGCCAAGATTGATCACTTGCGTGCAGAGATAGCCAAGATTGTAGAGGAATTGAGCCATGGCAAATGATGTGATTCTCTATAGAACTGATGACGGGGAGTCTGCTATTGAACTCCACTTGGATAATGGAACGGTTTGGCTGACCCAACAAGAACTAGCTGAGCTCTTTCAAACTTCCAAGCAAAATATTAGTAAACATATCAAGGCTATTTTTGAAGATGGAGAATTATCGGAAGAGGCAACTGTCAACTATAAGTTGACAGTTCAAAATGAGGGGAATAGAAGTGTTCAGCGAAATGTCGCTTACTATAATCTCGATATGATTTTGGCGATTGGTTATCGAGTTCGATCTCCTCGTGGCATTCAGTTCAGACTCTATGCTTCGACAGTCTTGAAAGAGTATCTGATTAAGGGCTTTGCCATGGATGATGAGCGCTTGAAAAACTTGGGTGGAGGCTCTTACTTTAAAGAACTTCTTGAAAGAATCCGAGATATCCGCTCAAGTGAAAAAGTCTTTTACCGTCAGGTTTTAGATCTTTTCGCAACATCTAGTGACTACAATGCAAATTCACCAGAGGCAAAGAAATTCTTTGCGACAGTGCAAAATAAGATGCATTACGCCATTCACCACAATACTGCTAGTGAACTCATTTACAATCGTGTTGATAGCGAGAAGGAGTTTATGGGCTTGACCACTTTTAAGGGAGACCTTCCTACTTTATCCGAAGCAAAAGTTGCCAAGAACTATCTGACAGAAAAGGAACTCCGTGGACTTAATCAGCTTGTATCAGGATATCTAGACTTTGCTGAAAGACAGGCAGAGCGAGAAGTAGTCATGACTATGGCTGACTGGGTGACACATGTGGATCGAATCCTTCTGGCTACTGGAGAAGACTTGCTGGACAATAGTGGCTCTATCTCTCGTGAACAGATGAAGCAGAAGGTAGATAAGGAATATAAGAGCTATCAAACCAAGACCCTCAGTCAAGTTGAAAAAGATTACCTCAAGGAAATTAAAAACATTGAAAATCTAGCCAAGGAAGGAGGTAACTGATGAACATTCTAGAAGAAATCCCAAACTGTCCTGTTGAGTGGAAAGAGTTGGGGGAAGTGGCACATTCCATAAAAACAGGTTTAAATCCTCGTAAATTTTTTCAATTAAATACTTCTGACGCTTCGAATTATTATATTACTGTACGAGAAATAAGAGGACATAAAATTGTTCCATCTGAAAAAACAGATTTAATAAATAATGATGGATTGATGTTATGTCAGAATCGATCTAATCTTGAAATTGGAGATGTTCTTTTTACGGGTACTGGGACAATAGGAAATGTTGCCATAATTGAAAAAACTCCAACTAATTGGAATATAAAAGAAGGAGTCTATGCTATTAAACCTAAAAAAGAGCAGATATGTTCTAAATTTTTGATGTATTTGTTTGAGTCCGAAAAGATTAGAAAGGATATAGAAGGACGAAAAGCAGGAGGAACAGTTAAAAGTGTTTCAATGGCTGAAATGAAAAAAATCAAAATCCCCATCCCTCCTCTGGAAATTCAAGAAAAAATAGTGCAAACACTTGACAAATTCACGGATTATGTTACAGAATTGACCTCAGAATTGACCTCAGAATTGACCTCACGTAAAAAGCAATATTCTTTTTATAGAGATAAACTGTTATCATTTGAGGATGAGGTTTATCAGGTTGAGTGGAAGACACTTGATGCAGTTTCTGAAAGAACAAGTAATATTTCTTGGAATAAAATTGGAGATGATGAAAAATTTAAATATATAGATTTATCGTCAGTAGATAGAGTTTCTAATAAGATTACTGAGACTACATCAATAACTAAATCAACTGCTCCAAGTAGAGCTCAAAAGATTGTCAAATCAAATGATATTATCTTAGGTACGACAAGGCCAACTTTGAAACGTTTTACTAAAATTACAGATGACTACAATGACCAGATTTGTAGTACAGGATTTTATGTTTTTAGAACAAATGGTGAGGTTTTACCTAACTACGTATATCATATATTTTCATCAAGTGATTTTTATAAATACTTGGAAGAAAATCAGAGTGGAGCAAGTTATCCAGCAATTTCTGATGCTTTGGTAAAGAAGTATAAAATTCCCGTCCCTTCCCTTGAAATCCAGTCACGTATTGTTCAAGTTTTGGACAACTTTGATATGGTTTGTAATGACCTAAACATCGGACTTCCCAAGGAGATTGAACTACGCCAAAAACAGTACGAATATTTTAGAGAAAAACTCTTGACATTCGTCGCCGAAGGCGAGTACACTGAGAGTAGAGTAGAGGAGTGGGACAACTCCGCTATTATCAAGCTTTTACAGTGGGTATTTGGTCCAATTCAAGTGGAGTTGGGAGCTATGGCACGTTATAGCAAGGCTAGGATAGAGGCTACGAAATTGACTTCGGAGAATTATGTTGGGGTGGATAATTTGTTGCAAGATAGAAATGGGAAAACAGTCGCCACTTATTTACCTGAGCAAGGAAGTTTTACAGGTTATGACCAAGATGATATTTTGATTGGGAATATTAGACCTTACCTTAAGAAAATATGGTATGCTAATCAATCTGGTGGAACCAATGGAGATGTGCTGGTTATTCAAAATTTATTTCCTTCTTGTTTGGAAAGTCAGTATCTTTATTATGTTTTATCAGACGATCGTTTCTTTTCCTATGATATGCAGTATGCAAAAGGTTCAAAGATGCCTCGTGGAGATAAAGCAGCGATTATGCAGTATAGCTTTATTCTCCCATCCCTTTCCGAGCAAGAGAGAATCGTCTCCATTCTTGACAATTTTAACACCCTAACCAACTCTCTTTCTGAAGGTCTTCCAAAAGAAATCGAACTAAGACAGAAACAGTATGAATACTGGAGAGAACAATTATTAAACTTTACTAGATAAATTCTTGAATCATTTTGAGAAAGAATCTCAATTAATACAATAAAAGGAAGCATACTATGGTTGATTATTCAAAAGTACATGAAGTAATTGCGGAAACAAATGAAGGGATTCTCTTGGCTGAGTATCAACCAGAGTATCGCACAGATAGAGAATTTCAGTCTGAGGCAGATTTGGAAAGACAATTGCTTATGGATTTAGTCAATGGTCTCAATTATGAACGATTGGATATCCATACACCTGCGGAGCTTTTAGCGAATGCAAAGGTTCAAATTGAAAAGCTTAATAAGGTTACGTTTACGGATGCTGAATGGCAACGTTTTGTAGTCGAGTATTTAGATTGTCCCAATGAAGGTTTGGTTGAAAAAACACGAAAAATCCAAGAAAATCATATCTATGACTTTGTTTTTGATGATGGACGGATTAAAAATATTTTCATCCTTGACAAGAAAAACATTCACAACAACAGTATGCAGGTCATCAACCAAGTGACGCAAGTGGGGAGTCATACCAACCGTTATGATGTGACCATTTTAGTCAATGGTCTTCCGCTAGTTCAGATTGAATTGAAGAAGCGTGGAGTTAGTCTACAAGAAGCCTTTAATCAGGTTCACCGTTATAGTAAGGAAAGCTTTAACAGCGAAAATTCTTTGTATAAGTATGTTCAGATTTTTGTGATTTCGAATGGCACTTATACACGCTACTTTGCAAATACAACAGCTCAGAATAAAAATCACTATGAGTTTACCTGTGAGTGGGCAGACCGTAAGAATAAGACTATTCACGAATTGGAAGATTTTACTGTTACTTTCTTAAGCAAGCGTGTCCTCTTGGAAGTTTTGACCAAGTATTGTGTTTTTGATGTGGATAATACCTTGCTCATCATGCGTCCTTATCAGATAGCAGCAACTGAAAGTATCTTGCGCAAGATTCATTCTTCCAATGAAATGAAGAATTTTGGAACCATCAATGCTTGTGGTTATATCTGGCATACGACAGGGTCAGGGAAAACCTTGACCAGCTTTAAGACTGCGCGCTTAGCGACAGAGTTGGACTACATTGACAAAGTGATATTCGTTGTAGATAGAAAAGACTTAGACTATCAAACTATGAAGGAATATCAAAAATTCCAACCAAATTCAGTCAATGGTAGTAACAATACAAAAGAACTACAACGCAGTATCGAAGAAAATGATGATCGAATCGTTGTCACAACTATTCAAAAGTTAAATAAGTTTATCACTGCGAATCCTAATCATGAAGTCTATGCTAAGAAATGTGTCTTGATTTTTGACGAGTGTCATCGTTCTCAGTTTGGGAAGGCGCAAAAGCGTATTAAGAAGGCCTTTAAACAGTATGCCTTATTTGGATTTACAGGGACACCAATTTTCCCAGAAAATAGTTTGACGGGTGAAACGACACAAGAAGTTTTTGGAGAACAACTTCATAACTACGTTATCACGGATGCTATTCGAGATAAAAAAGTCTTGAAGTTCAAGGTTGATTACAACTATATCAAGCCTGAAATTAATAAGTATAGAGAAGCTGAAAAAGCAGTTGGCCGAGAGATTGATGAGAAGAAACTCAAAAAGATGGAGAAGGAGCTACTTCTACATCCAGAACGGATAGCAACCATCACAGAATACTTACTTCGCGTGTATAATACAAAAACACACCGAAATCAACACTATACTCATAAACAAAAACAATTGTCTGGATTTAATGCTATGCTGGCTGTACAAAGTATTGAAGCAGCAAAATTATACTATGAAGAACTCCAACGACAGCAAGCAGCTTTACCAGAGGCTAAGCGTTTGAAAGTTGCGACTATCTTTAGCTTTGCACCTAACGAAGAACAGTCAGCTTACGGCGAAATTCAAGATGAAGAGCTAGAGCCTCAAGGAACAGCCATGCCTCTATCTTCTAAAGAGTTTCTTTCTAGAGCGATTGATGATTATAATCACATGTTTAAGACCAACTTCTCAGCTGATGGGAAGGAGTTTCAAAATTACTATCGTGACCTTTCCAAACGAGTTAAATCCAAGGAAGTGGATTTGCTGATTGTGGTCGGTATGTTCTTAACGGGATTTGATGCCCCGACTATGAATACACTCTTTGTCGATAAAAATCTACGTTATCATGGTTTGATTCAGGCCTTCTCGAGAACCAATCGGATTTTTAACAAGGTTAAACCTTTTGGGAATATTGTTTGTTTCCGTGATTTAGAAAAGGCTACGCAAGAAGCTATTAAGACTTTTGGAGACACCAATAAGCTTGAAATCATCTTAGAAAAAAGCTTTAGTGAATATATGGATGGTTTCGTTGACCAAGTAACGGGTATCGAGGTCAAAGGCTATACTGCGGTTTGTCAGGAAATTCTGGAAAGATTCCCGAATCCGCAAGAAATTGAAACAGAGCATGATAAAAAAGAGTTTGTTAAGTTGTTTGGTGAGTTGTTGAAGCTTGATAATGTTCTTCGAAATTATGACGAATTTCAAGAAATCGACAAACCTATTTCAGAAGGTTATCTTCAGGATTTAAGAAGCACTTATGTGGAAATTCGAGATGAATTTTTGAACCTTAAAAATTATGAAAAGACCAAGGATTTGGATGTTGATCTTTCAGATGTTGAATTTGAAATCGAACTCTTAAAAACAGATGAGATTAATCTGGACTACATTCTTGCATTGATTGTTGAGAAATCGAAGAACTCTGAGTCTAAAGAAGCAATGAAAGCAGAAGTTAGTCGTGTGATTCGTTCTAGTATTGATATTCGTGCCAAAGAAGAGTTGGTAATCGGGTTTATCAATGACACCGATTTGCAAAAATTGAAAGACCATGATGGGATCATCAATGCTTTCTACGAATATGGCAAGGAGCGCAAGAAAATTGCGATTCACGACCTAGCTGAGGCTGAGAAACTTGTAGCTGATTATCAATTATTCATAGACAAATCAATTCAACGAGGTTATGCTGAAAATAGTGGGACTGATTTGGATTCGATTATTCCACCAACTTCTCGTAGACAAGGAGCGCGTGAACGGAAAAAGCAAGAAGTTTTGCGTAAGATTCAGTTGTTAGTAGAGACTTATTCAGGTATTTAAGTATTGTCAAACAAGGTTTATTAGAAAAATCAGGAACTACAAAAAACACTCTTGATTCGCTCATATTCCGCTCATAATTCGCTCATTTTTTAGATACAACTTTGTTTCCATATTTCCGGGGAACTAGTAGAAAGTAAGGAGAAATATGGAAAATAACAACCAACGTGCACTTTGCCAGCAACTATGGGCGAGAAACAAATACCTCGTTTTGAGTCATTCCAGCAATATTTACAATGAGATTCGTCAATACTTGAAGAATGAAGAGGTGGAGGTGAGTATGGTTCAAGAGATGATTGACCGTGCCTGTCAGATTCCAGAACACAGGGGTCAGGTCTGCAATGCCTTTCAGCATATTTGGGGCTATTTCAAAAAGAAAGCGACAGATATTGAGCGCAAAGACTATATGCTCTTGCTGGATCGCTACCGCTATGGTCAGGTTTACAAGGAAGATGTGATTGCTAAGACGAGAGAGTTGCTTGAACGCTATCCCAATACCTACTTGCAACATTCGACATTACTGAAAGGAGACTCCCATGAGACTTTGGCATGAGGCTTTGATTTCACAACTTCCTCGTCCTCAACTCTTGGGACAGCATCGAGAGTGTTGTGCCTTGCGTGGCAATGGCTGGGGCAGAAAGCATGCGACGGTGGACTATGTTTTTACTCACTCGCCCTATCGTCTCTATGCCTATCATCGCTTAATCATGGAGGAGATGGCTGACCGTGGTTATAATGTTAGTTCAGAGTGGCTGGACAAGAACTACCGTGGTAAGATTTGTCCATCTTATGAGGATTTACCTGAGGAGACTTTGACGAGCCCTATTTACAAGGAGCACGATGCTGCCTACTTTGAGGAGTGCCTGGCAAATCTCCGAGAGAAGGGGATAGAGCTGGAATAATAGTAAGGATTGCCTTCAATTTATAACTCTTCTCGTAATTTTTTCGAATAATAAAGACGAGAGCCTTAGAGTTTTTCTAAGGTCTTCTTTTTATGAGTGTTCAGATTTACTTTTAATAACTTTTAAGTTATAATTTTTAAAAAACCAAACGTGAGTTGAAGGACTTAAAAGAAAGAGGATTAAGTGATGAAGAATAGTGCTATTGGGAGTAATTGGAAGGATGTCCGATCTGAACTCTTTACCAAGGAGGAAATTCTTGAAAGTGATATGCGAGTGGCTATCATGAGTGAGTTGATTGAAGCCAGACATGAGCAAGGAATCAGCCAGAAAAAGCTAGAAGAACTTAGTGGAGTAAGTCAGCCTGTCATAGCTAGAATGGAAACAGGAAAGACTAGTCCTCAGTTAGATACAGTCTTAAAAGTTTTATCCAGTTTGGGAAAGACATTAGCAGTCGTCCCACTTAAACAGGAAAAGAGTTGAGTGGTAGAAGTTGGAAAGATTTAACAAATTTAACAGTTATAGTACCTCAATTTTATAATTTTAGAAAATCAAACTTTTTTAATTAAGAGTGAACGAAGTGAGCTTTTAGCGGATGTTTCCCGCTATAGTGGTATTCTAGATAATAATTTATTATTATCTAGGACGGAATTTTTGAGACATTCTGGCTCAAAAATTAGGGATGAAATTACGAAGTAAGTTGCTCCCGTCCGTACTTTTTAAGGGAAATATCAGAAATACCAAAGGAGAATCAACCTATAGTCTTTTCTAATAACAAGTCATAGTCACTTATAAGAATTACTAATAACGCGTTTGAACCGTCTAACTGAAATATAGTTAAAAAACAAGCTACACAAAGGATTTGAGACATTTGTCCCAGGTCTTTTTCTTTTGTCTAAAACGGAGATATAGTTTCAAACTATATCAAAGCCTAATTTTTTACAATTATACAGATGATTTCTTTTCTGTTAAGATAGTTTCAACAACAAATTTTGGAGGACACATCATGTCAACTACAATCATCGGTTTCCCACGTTTGGGTGAATTCCGCGAATTAAAATTTACAACTGAAAAATACTTTAGAAAAGAAATCTCAGAAGAAGAACTCTTGGCAGCAGCAAAAGCCTTGCGTGCTAAACACTGGAATATTGTCAAAGAAAAAGGCATCACTGAAATCCCATCAAATGACTTTTCTCACTATGACAACTTCCTAGATGCAGCTTTCCTTTTCAACGTGGTACCTGCTTCAGTTCAAAACTTGGACTTGTCTGACCTTGAGCGCTACTTCGCTTTGGGTCGTGGTTACCAAGGAGAAAAAGGGGACGTTCGCGCCCTTCCAATGAAGAAATGGTTTAACACCAACTATCACTACATCGTTCCTAAATTTGAAAAAGATACTCAAGTTAAACTTGCAGGTCACAAGATTTTTGATGAGTTCCAAGAAGCAAAAGAACTTGGTCTCAACACTCGTCCAGTTCTTGTAGGTCCATTCACTTTCCTTCAATTGTCAGACTTTGAAGAAGGTGTGAAAGCAGAAGACTTCGTAGACAGCTTAGTGGCTGCTTACCAAGAAGTTTTTGCTAAATTGGTTGAACTTGGTGCGACTCGTATCCAATTGGATGAAGCGGCTCTTGTAAAAGACTTGACAGCTGAAGAAAAAGCTCTCTTCTTGAACCTCTACAACAAACTTTTGGCTGACAAAAAAGGTCTTGAAGTCTTGCTTCAAACTTACTTCGGTGATGTACGTGATGTTTATGCTGACCTTGTAAACTTGCCGGTTGATGCCATCGGTTTGGACTTCGTTGAAGGTAAGAAAACTCTTGAACTCGTTAAAGGTGGTTTCCCAGCTGATAAGACTCTCTACGCAGGTATTGTCAATGGTAAAAACATCTGGCGTAACAACTATGAAAAGAGCTTGGCTGTTCTTGAGCAAATTCCAGCTGAAAACATTGTCTTGACAAGCTCATGCTCACTTCTTCATGTGCCATTTACAACTGCTAATGAGGAATTTGAACCAGCTATCTTGAACCACTTTGCCTTTGCAGTTGAAAAATTGGATGAGATTCGTGATTTGGATGCTATCCGTAATGGTCAAGGTGAAGAAGCACTTGCAGCTAACAAAGAACTCTTTGCGACTGAGCGTGTGGGTGAAAATGCAGAACTTCGTGCGCGTATCGCTGGCTTGACAGACGCAGACTACACTCGTTTGCCAGCCTTTGCAGAACGTGAAGCTATCCAGGAAGAAGCTTTCAAACTTCCAGCTCTTCCAACAACAACGATCGGTTCATTCCCTCAAACAAAAGAAGTTCGTGCGAAGCGTTTGGCTTACCGTAAAGGTGAATTGTCTCAAGAAGAGTACGATGCTTTCCTTGCTGAAACGATTGATGAATGGATCAAATGGCAAGAAGATATCGACTTTGATGTCCTTGTTCACGGTGAATTTGAGCGTAATGACATGGTTGAGTACTTCGGTCAAAACTTGTCAGGTTACCTCTTCTCTAAAAATGGTTGGGTACAGTCATACGGTATGCGTGGGGTGAAACCACCAATCATCTGGGGTGATGTAACTCGTCTTAACCCTATCACTGTTAAATGGTCTAGCTATGCACAAAGCCGTACAAACAAACCTGTTAAAGGTATGTTGACTGGACCTGTTACCATCCTCAACTGGTCATTCCCACGTGAAGACATCTCTATCAAGGATTCTACTCTTCAAATTGCCCTTGCTATTAAGGATGAAGTGCTGGACCTTGAAGCTGCTGGTGTGAAGATCATCCAAATCGATGAGGCTGCTCTTCGTGAAAAATTGCCACTTCGTCGTAGCGACTGGTACGAAGACTACCTTGACTGGGCTATTCCTGCCTTCCGTTTGGTACACTCAACAGTAGCGCCAGATACTCAAATCCACACTCACATGTGTTACTCAGAATTTACAGATATCATCCCAGCTATCGACAACATGGATGCGGACGTTATCTCATTTGAGGCTAGCCGTTCAAACCTTGAAATCTTGGACGAACTCAAAGCGAAAAACTTCCAAACAGAAGTGGGACCTGGGGTTTACGATATCCACTCACCTCGTGTGCCAAATGAAGGCGAAATCGACCACACAATCGAAGCCATCCTTGCTAAAGTGCCAAGCAAGAAAGTTTGGATCAACCCTGACTGTGGTTTGAAAACACGTGGTATTCCAGAAACAAAAGAAAGCTTGATCCGCCTTGTTGAAGCAGCTAAAGCTGCGCGTGAGAAATTGTAAGATAAGGATTTCTCAAGAAGCGCTGTTTGGTCAATCTGCCTGTTTCACTTGGATTCTAGGAATCCAGCTAACGAAAAAAATCAACTAGAAAAGGATAAGGACTATGTCACGCCAAACACCGTCACTCTCATTTGAAGTGTTTCCTCCAAACCCAGCAGTAGGCAACGATAAGATTATTGCTGCTCTTCAAAATATGCAGGAGTTGGCACCTCACTTTATCAGTGTAACTGCCAGCAATAATAAATTTAATATCAAGGAAACGACGGTTCGTTTGGCTGACTTTATCCAAAATGACTTGGCGATTCCGACTATTGCCCACTTACCAGCCATCTATTTGACCAAGGACAAGGTTGCTGAAACTATTGCTGACTTGGACAAGGTTGGGGTGCAGAAAATCTTGGCTCTTCGTGGGGATATTATCCCTGATGTGGAGCCACAAAAGGATTTCCGCTACGCAACGGACTTGATTGAGTTCATCAAGGAACAAGCTCCTCACTTTGATATTGTTGGTGCTTGTTATCCGGAAGGTCACCCAGATTCACCAAATCAGATTTCAGATATTCAAAATCTTAAGAAGAAAGTAGATGCAGGTTGTTCGAGCCTTGTAACTCAGCTTTTCTTTGACAATGAGCGCTTCTATGATTTCCAAGACAAGTGCATCTTGGCTGGGATTGATGTACCCATTCATGCAGGGATTATGCCAATTCTGAATCGAAATCAGGCTCTCCGCCTCTTGAAGACTTGTGAGAATATCCATCTTCCACGCAAATTTAAAGCCATCTTAGACAAGTATGAGCATGACCCTGAGTCGCTCAGAGCAGCAGGACTTGCCTATGCAGTGGATCAAATCGTGGACTTGGTAACTCAGGATGTTGCCGGTGTGCATCTCTATACGATGAACAATGCAGAAACAGCAAAATACATCCACCAAGCAACCCATGCCTTGTTTAATCATCAGTCTCTAGGATAATAAAAAGCAAACCATTCTTCTCAGTTGAGGGGAATGGTTCCTTTTTAATGGTAAAGACCGCACTTTTTAAGAAAAATATGATAAAATAGACTCTGTACGTACTTGATACAAAGATGAGGGTATTTAGGTTGTAGAAGTTTGTTTAAAGTTGATTATTTTTTAAACAAAATCTGATAATGTGTGTCTCAAAAAACACGAACGGAGTGAGTATTTAAAAGATATTTCACGCTATCGTGGTATCCTAGAGAATAACTCTGTTATTTTCTAGGACGGAATTTTTGAGAGTAAAATAGTTCGGGGAACTATTTTAGCCTGATCATAGAAATGAAAAGGCGAAGTAATTAAAAATTATCATTGAAATTCCATTGGATTTCTAAAATCATCCACTGGATAATTTTACCTCCCGTCCGCACTATTTCAGGGAAATATCAAAAAGATACTTAATTGAATTTTGGCCTCATTTCTTAGGAAAAAAGATAAGCTTCCTAGCACTCATCGAGTGCGACGTTACCTTCCTATTTTTCTACAGAAATGTTCGGCAAGCCGAACCGTCCAAAATATCTTGAGTAATTGAACACGGGCTAAATCCCTAGTGAAAAAGATAGATTTCCTGGTGTACATGGTACACTGCGTCAATCTCCTATTTTCATACGGGATTCTTTACGCCCTTTGTATCCTGATCTTTGTAGGCAAGGCGTATAATTTCATCAATCCAAAGGGGATTAAAATGACAAAACAAGTGTTTCAAACGACTTTTGCGGGTCGTGAGTTAATTGTAGAGACTGGTCAGGTTGCTAAGCAAGCAAATGGCTCTGTTGTTGTACGTTACGGTGAGTCAACTGTCTTGACTGCGGCCGTGATGTCTAAGAAGATGGCAACTGGGGATTTTTTCCCTCTTCAAGTCAACTACGAAGAAAAAATGTATGCGGCTGGGAAGTTTCCTGGTGGCTTTATGAAACGTGAAGGACGTCCTTCAACGGATGCGACTTTGACAGCGCGTTTGATTGACCGTCCAATCCGTCCAATGTTTGCGGAAGGTTTCCGTAATGAAGTGCAAGTGATTAACACTGTCCTTTCTTATGATGAAAATGCATCTGCACCTATGGCTGCTATGTTTGGTTCATCCTTGGCACTTTCTATCTCAGATATTCCTTTTGACGGACCAATCGCTGGGGTACAAGTGGGCTATGTAGATGGTCAAATCATCATCAACCCTACTCAAGAACAAGCAGAGCGCTCTCTTCTTGAATTGACAGTTGCAGGAACTAAACATGCTATCAACATGGTTGAGTCTGGTGCCAAAGAATTGTCAGAAGAAATCATGTTGGAGGCGCTTCTTCAAGGGCACGAAGCAGTCAAAGAATTGATTGCCTTCCAAGAAGAAATCGTTGCAGCTGTTGGTAAAGAAAAAGCAGAAGTGGAATTGCTTCATGTGGACGCTGAATTGCAGGCTGAAATTATCGCAGCCTACAACAGCGACCTCCAAAAAGCGGTCCAAGTAGAAGAAAAATTGGCTCGTGAAGCTGCAACTCAAGCAGTTAAGGACCAAGTTATTTCCGTTTACGAAGAAAAATATGCGGACCATGAAGAATTTGACCGTATCATGCGAGATGTGGCTGAAATCTTGGAACAAATGGAACACGCTGAAGTGCGCCGTTTGATCACAGAAGATAAGGTACGTCCTGACGGTCGTAAGGTTGATGAAATCCGTCCTTTGGATGCGGTTGTTGACTTCCTTCCTCGTGTGCACGGCTCTGGTCTCTTCACTCGTGGACAAACTCAGGCTCTTTCAGTCTTGACTTTGGCCCCAATGGGAGAAACTCAAATCATCGATGGTTTGGATCCAGAGTACAAGAAACGCTTTATGCACCATTATAACTTCCCACAATACTCTGTAGGGGAAACTGGTCGTTACGGTGCGCCAGGTCGTCGTGAAATCGGTCACGGTGCTCTCGGTGAGCGTGCCCTTGCTCAAGTCTTGCCAAGCTTGGAGGAATTTCCATACGCTATCCGTTTGGTAGCAGAAGTCTTGGAATCAAATGGTTCTTCATCTCAAGCTTCTATCTGTGCGGGAACTCTTGCCCTTATGGCTGGTGGTGTGCCAATCAAGGCGCCAGTAGCAGGGATTGCCATGGGTCTTATTTCAGATGGAAACAACTATACAGTATTGACAGATATCCAAGGTTTGGAAGATCACTTTGGAGATATGGACTTTAAGGTTGCAGGTACTCGTGACGGGATTACAGCCCTACAAATGGATATCAAGATTCAAGGGATCACTGCAGAAATCTTGACTGAAGCCCTTGCCCAAGCCAAGAAAGCTCGTTTTGAAATCCTTGATGTGATTGAAACAACCATTCCAGAAGTTCGTCCAGAATTGGCTCCAACTGCTCCGAAAATTGATACCATCAAGATTGATGTGGACAAGATTAAGATTGTCATCGGTAAGGGTGGAGAAACCATCGACAAGATTATCGCTGAAACAGGCGTTAAGATTGATATCGATGAAGAAGGAAATGTGTCTATCTACTCTAGCGACCAAGATGCTATCAACCGTGCCAAAGAAATCATTGCTGGTTTGGTTCGTGAAGCCAAAGTGGATGAAGTTTATCACGCAAAGGTTGTTCGTATCGAGAAATTTGGTGCCTTTGTCAACCTCTTTGACAAGACAGATGCTCTCGTACACATCTCTGAAATGGCTTGGACTCGTACTAACCGTGTAGAAGATTTGGTAGAAATCGGAGACGAAGTCGATGTTAAGGTTATCAAGATTGATGAAAAAGGCCGTATCGATGCCTCTATGAAGGCTCTTCTTCCTCGTCCGCCAAAACCTGAGCATGATGAAAATAGTGAAAAGTCTGAGAGACCTCACCGCCCACGTCATCACAAGGATCACAAACCTAAGAAAGAATTTACAGAAACACCAAAAGATTAAGAATAAGAAAAGGAGAAATGTATGGGATGGTGGCGCGAAACCATTGATATCGTGAAAGAAAATGATCCAGCGGCCCGCACCACTTTGGAGGTTTTGCTGACTTATCCAGGTGTCAAGGCCTTGGCGGCCCACCGTCTCTCGCATTTTCTCTGGAAGCATGGCTTCAAACTCCTGGCTCGTATGCACAGTCAGTTCTGGCGCTTTTGGACTCAGATTGAGATTCATCCAGGTGCTCAGATCGATTCAGGTGTCTTTATCGACCACGGTTCTGGCTTAGTGATTGGTGAGACGGCGATTGTTGAAAAAGGTGTTCTTCTCTATCACGGAGTGACTCTTGGTGGGACCGGAAAGGATGTTGGGAAACGTCATCCGACGGTTCGAAAAGGAGCTTTAATATCCGCTCATGCCCAAGTCATTGGACCAGTGGAAATTGGTGAAAATGCCAAGGTCGGTGCAGCAGCAGTTGTCGTGGCAGACGTACCTAGTGATGTGACGGTTGTCGGTATTCCGGCTAAGATTGTCCGAGTTCATGGACAGAAGGATGAACCGACGATCCACGAAGTCGAAGAAAAACGAGAGTACTACGTCAATAAACTCGAGCAATCTAAAGATGCCAGTCACAGATCGTCTGGTTTGTAGAGGGTACCTATATGATTCAAGCAAGAAACAAGTTAAGCCAAGAGGAGCTATCTGAGGCGAAAAAACTAATTAACTATTGCCAAAACTATGACGGTACCTATCGTGATCCCTATCTTTCTAACATGCTTAATTTTGACCCAAACATGCCCGCCTTTTTCCTTTATTATGAAAAAGGCGAACTTGTTGGTCTCTTAACTGTCTATGCTGATGACCAAGATGTGGAAGTGACGATACTGGTTCATCCAGATCATCGCCATCAGGGAATTGCGCGTGCATTGTTTACTAGTTTTGAGAAAGAAACGGCTTCTTTCTCTATTCGTTCAGTGACTTTTCAGACAGAACGTATTTTTCTAGAACGTCATCCTGATTTTGCCAGCAACTGGGGATTGGTCGAGGACGAGGATACAGAAACTTGGTTAGGTAAGGATAGAAAACCTTATCAGTTAGCAAATTTTTCTAATCTTGAAGTTTTGTTAGCAGATAGTTCGTATCAGGAGCAAATTAGTCAGTTAAAATTTCAGGCATTCTCAGAGGAACATGAGTCTAGAGAGATTGTTGATAGATATGTCGCTGAAGCTCTGAAGGATCCAGAAAGTCGCTTATATATTTTGTTAAAAGACGGTCAGGTTATTGGAACTTGCACGGTAGATTTATCGACTAATACGAATTACTTCTACGGTTTAGCAATATCTGAACCTGAACGTGGGAAAGGCTATGGAAGCTACTTAGCAAAATCCCTTGTCAACCAACTAATTGAGCAAAATGATAAGGAATTTCAGATTGCAGTGGAAGATAGCAATGTAGGTGCCAAGCGCTTATATGAAAAGATTGGCTTTGTCAAACAAACCCAAGTGGTTTATCTGAATGCGAAAGGAGCAAGGGATTCCGAAGTGTAGAGACATTCGGACTGAAATTCAATTGAACTCTTAGTGATGAAACTAATTGTTCTTGGATTTTGGATTTCCTGACTATGATTTATGATTAAAATCTATGACACTATGTCTCGTGATTTGCGAGAATTTGTCCCAATTGAGGACGGCAAGGTCAAGATGTATGTTTGTGGGCCAACCGTGTACAACTATATCCACGTGGGGAATGCCCGCTCAACAGTGGCTTTTGATACCATTCGTCGCTATTTTGAGTATCGTGGGTACGAGGTTGCCTATATTTCCAATTTTACGGATGTGGATGATAAGATTATCAACCGTGCCAAGGAAGAAGGCATCACGCCTCAGGAGGTTGCGGACAAGTACATCGCTGCCTTTCGTGAGGATGTGACGGCCTTGGGCGTCAAACCTGCGACTCGCCATCCGCGTGTGGTGGAGTTTATGGCGGATATCATCCGCTTTGTGGAAGACTTGATTGAAAAAGGTTTTGCCTATGAGAGCCAAGGGGATGTTTACTTCCGTGTGGAAAAATCCCACAACTATGCTAAATTAGCAAATAAAACCTTGGAAGATTTGGAGCTAGGTGCTTCAGGTCGTACCGATGAAGAAACGGCTCGTAAGGAAAATCCTGTGGACTTTGCCCTCTGGAAAGCTGCCAAGCTAGGCGAGATTTCTTGGGATAGTCCTTGGGGACCTGGTCGTCCGGGCTGGCACATCGAGTGTTCAGTCATGTCGACAGAGATTTTAGGTGATACCATTGATATTCACGGTGGTGGAGCTGATCTAGAGTTTCCTCATCATACCAATGAAATTGCCCAGTCAGAAGCCAAAACAGGCAAGACCTTTGCTAACTACTGGATGCACAATGGCTTTGTCAATATCGACAATGTCAAGATGTCTAAGTCTTTGGGCAACTTTATAACCGTACACGATGCCCTTAAAACTCTTGATGGTCAAGTGCTTCGTTTCTTCTTTGCGACACAGCACTACCGCAAGCCTATCAACTTTACGGAAAAGGCAGTGCGGGATGCAGAGACTAATCTCAAGTATCTAAAGAACACTTACGAACAACCATTTACAGGAAACGTGGATACCCAAGAGTTACAAGCTTTTAAAGACAAGTTTGTAGCAGCTATGGATGAGGATTTCAACTCTGCCAACGGTATTACAGTAGTCTTTGAAATGGCCAAGTGGATTAACTCTGGCAATTATGATGCAAGTGTTAAGCAAGCTCTTGCAGATATGTTAGAGGTCTTTGGAATTGTCTTTATTGAGGAAGTTTTGGATGCAGAGATTGAAGACTTGATCCAAAAACGCCAAGAAGCGCGTGCCAATCGTGACTTTGCGACAGCGGACCAGATCCGTGACCAATTGGCTGCTCAAGGGATTAAGCTCCTTGACACCAAAGATGGAGTGAGGTGGACACGTGATTGATGTCAATCTCATTAACGGGATTGCGTTAGCTTTTGAAGGAGATGCGGTGTATTCTATGTATATTCGTCGTCACCTCATTCTTAAAGGCATGACCAAACCCAATAAACTTCATCAAGAAGCAACCAAGTATGTGTCAGCCAAAGCTCAGGCTCACCTGATTTCTCTTATGTTAGAGGAGCAAGTCTTAACGGAAAAAGAAGAAGAAATCTACAAACGTGGTCGCAATACCAATAGTCACACCAAGGCCAAAAATGCTGATGTGGTGACTTACCGTATGTCCACAGGTTTTGAAGCAGTCATGGGCTATCTCCATATGACTGAAAATATAGAACGTCTTGAGAGCTTGATTTCATGGTGCATCCAAAAAGTGGAGGGCTAGGACATGATGGCAAAAGAACTACAAGACTGGTTTCCTGAAGCTCAGATTTCAGACCAACCAGTAGAGAAAGAGGGCTATCTCACTCTCCCTTTAGCTTCTCAGCAGTGGATTTTGCTGGAGGAAGCTGGGCTCAGCGAGCGTGAAAAGCAGTTGGTTGCCCTTTTGACTCAGCAGGAGCAGGCTCGTTCGCTCAATCCTTGGTATTCTTTTTTGATTGAGGGGAAGGGACAGGCACCACAAGCTTTTAAAAAGATTCAGTTGGTTTATTGTCATCTTTCCTATTTCCAACAGGAAAATCTAGCTTCTTGGCTGGATATGATGCGGACTCTTTTTCCTAACTGTCAGACAGTGCTTCAGGTCGGAGCTCAGGATTATGTTTTCGTACTTCAACAAGATAAATACACTTCTGTACGAGCTATTTTAAGTGATACGATTGAAGCGGTTGAGTATGACTTTGGACTGCGCCTCTCTATCATGTTAGGACAGGTTTGGTCTCAGACTGGAAATCAAGCCCTATCAGACTTAATCAAAGCTGAGCGCGATTTGTTCAAGACTTGGTGGCGTCAGGGTCACCAAGGTGTTCATACTTTTTCTCAGCTCTATCTTTGGAGTATGGGAGAAAGGCTCGTGGACCTGAGAGTCATTAAAGAATGCCTGCACCAGATGATCTTGGATCAAGATCAGATTCAGGAAATCATTCTCTCCCTTTGGGAAAATAGTGCTGTCCTAACAAAAACAGCCCAGCAACTCTATCTGCACCGCAATTCTCTCCAATACAAGATTGATAAGTGGGAAGAATTGACAGGGCTTCAGTTGAAGGAATTGACTGACCTGACCTTGTGTTATCAATTGATTTTACCAGATATTCTCTAAAGTTTTGTGCAAGTTGCACAGAACTTTTTTGTTTTTTTGGTCACCTTGCCATAGAAATGTAAAGCGTTTTCATCTATAATAAAACTATCAAAAGACAAAAGGAGTTCACCTCATGGTAGAATTGAATCTTAAAAATATTTACAAAAAATATCCAAACAGCGAACACTATTCAGTTGAAGATTTCAACTTGAACATCAAAGACAAAGAGTTCATCGTTTTCGTAGGACCTTCAGGATGTGGTAAATCAACTACTCTCCGTATGATTGCAGGTCTTGAAGACATCACAGAAGGAACTGCATCTATCGATGGCGTGGTTGTCAACGATGTGGCTCCAAAAGACCGTGACATCGCCATGGTATTCCAAAACTACGCTCTTTACCCACACATGACTGTATACGATAACATGGCTTTCGGTTTGAAATTGCGTAAATACAGCAAGGAAGACATTGACAAACGTGTGCAAGAAGCAGCTGAAATCCTTGGATTGAAAGAATTCTTGGAACGTAAACCAGCTGACCTTTCAGGTGGTCAACGTCAACGTGTTGCTATGGGTCGTGCAATTGTCCGTGATGCAAAAGTGTTCTTGATGGACGAACCTTTGTCAAACTTGGATGCCAAACTTCGTGTATCAATGCGTGCTGAAATCGCTAAAATCCACCGTCGTATCGGAGCTACAACTATCTACGTAACTCACGACCAAACAGAAGCGATGACACTTGCAGACCGTATCGTTATCATGTCAGCAACTAAGAACCCTGCTGGTACAGGTACTATCGGACGTGTAGAACAAATCGGTACTCCTCAAGAAGTTTACAAAAACCCAGTTAATAAATTCGTAGCAGGATTCATCGGAAGCCCAGCTATGAACTTCATCAACGTTAAATTGGTTGGTAGCGAAATTGTTTCTGATGGTTTCCGTTTGAAAGTTCCAGAAGGAGCATTGAAAGTTCTTCGTGAAAAAGGCTACGAAGGTAAAGAATTGATCTTCGGTATCCGTCCAGAAGACGTGAATGCAGAACCTGCTTTCCTTGAAACATTCCCAGAATCAGTTGTCAAAGCAACTATCTCTGTATCAGAATTGCTTGGTTCAGAATCTCACCTTTACTGCCAAGTTGGTAAAGATGAATTTGTTGCTAAAGTTGATGCTCGTGACTACTTGCAAACAGGTGCAACAGTTGAACTTGGATTTGACTTGAACAAAGCACACTTCTTCGATGTAGAAACTGAAAAAACAGTTTACTAAGATAAATAAAACTCAAAACACTGCTAGAAATCTGGCAGTGTTTTTTGGCGATTGAGTAGAAAAACTCTCCAATGAACTGGAGAGCTTTTTTTTATTCTGCGGCTTGTTGCCAACGTTTTGCTAGCATATGAGATAGGCTAGAAATTGCTAGGTTGAAGCTGAAGTAGATGAGGGCAATCAGGATATATAGACTGAAGACTTGCTCTGGTTCGAAATAACGGCCCATGAGAATTTGGCTAGCTCCAAAGAGTTCTTGTAGGGCGATAACAGAGTAGAGAAGACTGGTATCCTTAATTACGGTTACAAACTGGGAAATGATGGCTGGCAGCATTTTGCGAATAGCTTGTGGCAGAATGATGTGGTAGAGGATTTGTGCAGAAGTAAATCCTTGTGACATTCCTGCTTCGTATTGCCCCTTGTCAACGGCATTGAGACCTCCTCGGATAATCTCAGCTAGGGCAGCTGAGGTAAAGAGAGTAAAGGCAGTGATTCCTGCTGGAGTGGACTTCATCTTGAAAACTAAAAAGATAGTAAAAATCCAGAGAAGGTTGGGAACATTCCGTACAAATTCAATGTAAATGCTGGAGATGATGCGCAAGATAGGATTTTTGCCATTTCTCATGACAGCTAGCACCGTACCGATAAGTGTAGAGAGAACGATGGCAATTAGAGAAATATAGAGGGTCAAGCCAAATCCTTTAAAGATAAAGACTAGGTTATCTGGGGTTAAAACTTCTAAAATGGATTCCATAGTAACCTCCTAAAGTGAATAGGCTTTTTTGTTGGCTTGCTCCATCTTGCGACCAAACTGGGCAACAGGGAAGCATAGAGAGAAGTAGAGAAGGGCAGCGCCTAAAAATGCTGGAATGTAGTTTCCGTTAAGTGCTGACCAAGACTTGGTCACAAACATCAAATCTACTCCAGAGATGATAGCGACTGTAGAGGTGTTCTTGATGAGGTTTACGATTTGGTTAGTCAAAGGTGGGAGAATGATACGGAAAGCCTGAGGCAAGATAATCAAACGCATAGCACTGATATAGGTAAAACCTTGAGACAAGGCGGCCTCCATCTGACCGATAGGAATAGACTGAATACCTGAGCGAATAACCTCAGCGATATAGGCTCCGTGATAGAGACCCACACAGAGAACAGCTGTCCAATAAATCGGAATCATGATGGTGTGGTCACTGATAAGAGGTAGGCCATAAAAAACGATAACAAACTGCACCAAGAGGGGAGTGTTTTGGTAAAATTCTACAAAGATGCGAGCCAAAATTCTAAATATCGGACGTTTACTGGTTGACATGGCTCCGAAGAAGATGCCCAAAACCATGGCGAGGATAAAGGATCCAATCGCTAGGGCAAGAGTAAAGAGGAAACCATTGAAAAATTGTCCAAAATCCTGAAAATAGGCTGTCCAAGATGATAAATCTGTCATAGGGTGTCCTCCTTAATCTGCGGTATGGCTAGATGGTTTGAGCTTGTAACGGTCATAAAGTTTCTGCAAACTACCATCCTTGCTCCATTTAGTAACCAAGTTATCAAGATAATTGTTTAGCTCGGTATTTGATTTCTTGGTAACGATACCGTAGTCAGATGGCTTGAAACTATCATCTAGTAGTACTGTGCGCTTACTGATGTAGCCAGATAGGATAGAGCGGTCAACGGAAAAGGCATCAATTCGATGAGCGTGAAGTGACGTAATCAATTCTGGGTAGGAACCAAGTTCGACGAATTTAAAGGTCAGGCCTTTCTTTTTACCCAGTTCGGTAATCAGGCGTTGGGTAATGGAACCTTGGGCAACTCCGATGGTTTTTCCGTTTAAGTCCTCAATGCTTTTGATTTTGGCAGACTTATTGACCAAAAAGCCAGAGGCATCTGTGTAGTAAGGGCTGGTGAAGTTGTAGAGTTTTTTGCGTTCATCCGTGATAGTAAAGGTTGCGATATCCATATCGACCTGTTCATTGTCTAGAAGGGGGCCACGAGTTTGTGCGGTAACAGGTACATAGCGAACCTTGACCTTGAGCTCATCAGCTACCATTTTGGCCAAGTCGGTTTCGATACCGGAATAGGTCCCAGTCTTAGGATTCTTATAACCGAAATTGGGAACATCTTGTTTCACACCGACAACCAGCTCGCCTCTCTTTTGAATGTCTGCGACACTGGTATCAGCCTGAACTGGTTTTGCAGCAGCAAGGCCGAAAAGGCTAATCAATAATGCGGATAAAAAGAATTTCTTTTTCATAGGCGCCTCCTTATTTGACTTTGTCACTTTCGTGGTTGATGATTTTGCTGAGGAATTGTTGGGCACGAGGTTCGCTTGGATTGTCGAAAAAGTCATCAACATCTGTCGTATCTACCAAAACTTCTCCGTCAGCCATAAAGATGATGCGGTCCGCAACTTCACGGGCAAAGCCCATTTCATGGGTAACGACAATCATATTCATACCATCGTGGGCCAATTTTTGCATAACTGCCAGAACGTCTCCGATGGTTTCAGGGTCTAGGGCAGATGTTGGCTCATCAAAGAGGAGGAGTTCCGGATGCATGGCAAGACCACGAGCGATGGCAATCCGTTGTTTTTGGCCACCAGATAGCATGGCTGGATAAGAATCTTTCTTGTCCCACATATTTACAAATTCCAGATATTTTTGGGCTGTTTTTTCAGCTTCATTTTTATCAATTCCTAGAACTTTTATGGGTGCTAGTGTTACGTTTTCTAACACTGTTTTGTGCGGATAGAGGTTGAAATGCTGGAAAACCATGCCGACTTCCTTACGAAGAGGTACCAAATCTTTCTGGCTGGCACCAGCAACCTGGTGACCATTGACTAGAAGACTTCCCTTGTCGACAGCCTCTAAACCATTGATGGTACGGATAAGAGTGGATTTCCCAGAACCAGATGGTCCGAGTAGGACAACGACTTGCCCTTTTTCAAAACGGAGATTGATGTCGCGGAGCGCGTGGTAGTCCCCGTAATATTTTTCGACGTGTTCAAATTCTACTAAAGCCATAAGGAATCTCCTTTGTGTTAGATTTTATAACATGATTCTACACCAAAAAATTTGTCTTGTCAAATCATATCTGAAAAAATTCACTAAAATTTTATAAAAAAGCAATCTGGATAGAGAAAACGTCTAAATCATGTTATAATGAAGCAATAGAATTCTTAGAAAGAGTGGATGTCTTTTTGATAACACCTACTTATGAATGGCAGTTTGCCCCGCAGGTAGAAGATGCGGATTTTTCAAAGATAGCCAAGAAGGCTGGACTGGGTCCTGAGGTGGCTCGGTTATTGTTTGAGAGAGGGATTCAGGACCAAGAAAGTCTGAAGAAGTTTTTAGAACCTTCCTTGGAGGACTTGCATGACCCTTATCTACTCCATGATATGGATAAGGCGGTGGGACGGATTCGTCAGGCCATTGAAGAAGGAGAAAATATCCTCGTTTACGGTGATTATGATGCGGATGGCATGACTTCGACTTCTATTGTTAAGGAAAGTTTGGAACAGCTTGGTGCCGAGTGCCGGGTTTATCTGCCCAATCGTTTCACTGATGGCTATGGACCTAATGCTAGTGTTTACAAATATTTTATCGAGCAAGAAGGAATTTCCTTGATTGTGACGGTGGATAATGGGGTTGCTGGTCACGAAGCCATTGAATTGGCCCAGTCTATGGGAGTGGATGTCATTGTGACTGACCACCATTCCATGCCTGAAACCCTGCCTGATGCCTATGCCATCGTTCACCCTGAACATCCAGATGCGGACTATCCTTTTAAATATTTGGCTGGTTGTGGAGTGGCCTTCAAGCTGGCTTGTGCCCTTTTAGAAGAAGTGCAAGTGGAACTACTGGATTTGGTTGCTATTGGTACCATTGCTGATATGGTGAGTTTGACAGATGAGAACCGTATCTTGGTTCAGTATGGTCTGGAAATGTTGGGACATACTCAGCGCATTGGTTTACAAGAAATGCTGGACATGGCTGGGATTGCCGCCAACGAAGTAACAGAAGAAACGGTTGGTTTTCAGATTGCTCCTCGTTTGAATGCCTTGGGCCGTTTGGATGATCCCAATCCTGCCATTGATTTGCTGACTGGCTTTGATGATGAGGAAGCGCGTGAGATTGCTCTCATGATTCATCAGAAAAACGAAGAGCGCAAGGAAATCGTCCAGTCTATCTATGAAGAAGCTAAGACCATGGTGGACCCTGAGAAGAAGGTCCAAGTCTTGGCTAAGGAAGGCTGGAATCCTGGGGTTCTAGGAATCGTGGCTGGTCGTTTGTTGGAAGAACTAGGGCAGACAGTCATCGTTCTCAATATAGAGGACGGTCGTGCCAAGGGTAGTGCTCGTAGTGTGGAAGCGGTCGATATTTTTGAGGCTTTAGATCCTCATCGAGACCTCTTCATCGCCTTTGGAGGCCATGCTGGTGCAGCAGGAATGACGCTGGAAGTGGAGAAACTCTCAGATTTATCTCAGGTTTTGGAAGATTATGTCCGTGAAAAAGGGGCAGATGCTGCTGGCAAGAACAAGTTAAATTTAGATGAAGAGCTGGATTTGGAGACACTTAGCTTGGAAACGGTCAAAAGTTTTGAACGTTTGGCACCTTTTGGCATGGACAATCAGAAACCTATCTTTTATATAAAGGATTTTCAGGTCGAAAGTGCCCGTACTATGGGAGCAGGCAATGCTCATCTCAAGTTGAAAATTTCCAAGGGTGAGGCGAGTTTTGAAGTGGTAGCCTTTGGTCAAGGCAGATGGGCGACAGAGTTTTCTCAAACCAAGAATCTAGAGCTGGCAGTCAAATTGTCTGTCAACCAATGGAATGGCCAAACTACCCTGCAGTTGATGATGGTGGATGCACGTGTGGAAGGTGTTCAACTTTTTAACATCCGTGGGAAGAATGCAGTCTTGCCAGAAGGAGTTCCAGTCTTGGATTTTGCTGGAGAACTGCCAAATCTGGCGGATAGTGAAGCTGTTATCTTAAAAACCGTTCCTGAGGATATTACTCTGTTGAAGACCATTTTTCAGGAACAGAATTTCTCTGCTGTCTATTTCAAAAATGATATTGACAAGGCCTACTATCTGACAGGGTATGGGACTAGAGAGCAGTTTGCCAAATTGTACAAGACCATCTACCAGTTTCCAGAGTTTGATATTCGCTACAAACTGAAAGATTTGGCTACTTATCTTAATATTCAACAAATCTTGCTAGTCAAGATGATTCAAGTATTTGAAGAGCTAGGCTTTGTGACGATCAAAGATGGGGTCATGACAGTGAATAAAGAGGCACCGAAGCGGGAAATCGGAGAAAGTCAGATTTATCAAAATCTTAAACAAACCGTCAAAGACCAAGAAATGATGGCGTTGGGTACCGTGCAAGAAATTTATGACTTTTTAATGGAAAAAGAGTAGATGATAGGAAAGAGTTGGGAAACCAGCTCTTTTTTGAAAACAAATCTTCATTTTGAAAATTAGTAAAAAAATGGTATAATGAATGGAAAAGATTCGGCTGAAAGTGAATTGGACTTTCAGAAAAAGAGAGCATTTAAAGCTCTACAAACAGTTGAAGTGACTATTCGGAGGAAAAATGAATACTATTAAATTAACAACACTTGGGGGTGTACGTGAAAATGGTAAAAACATGTACATCGCAGAAATTAACGACTCGATTTTTGTATTAGATGCAGGTCTGAAATACCCTGAAAATGAACAACTAGGGGTGGATGTGGTCATTCCCAATATGGACTACCTTTTTGAAAATAGCGATCGTATCGCTGGGGTCTTCTTGACCCACGGCCATGCGGATGCCATTGGTGCTCTGCCTTATCTCTTGGCTGAAGCCAAGGTGCCTGTATTTGGGTCTGAGCTGACCATTGAGTTGGCCAAACTCTTTGTCAAAGGAAATGATACGGTTAAGAAATTTAATGATTTCCATGTCATTGATGAAGATACGGAGATTGATTTTGGAGGGACTGTGGTATCCTTCTTCCGTACGACCCACTCTATCCCAGAGAGTCTGGGTGTGGTCTTGAAGACAGCTGAAGGTAGTATCGTTTATACAGGTGACTTCAAATTTGACCAGACAGCTAGTGAATCCTATGCAACAGACTTCGCTCGTTTGGCAGAAATCGGTCGTGACGGAGTTCTAGCTTTGCTTAGTGATTCAGCTAATGCAGATAGTAATATCCAAGTGGCTAGTGAAAGTGAGGTTGGGGATGAAATCACTCAAACCATTGCAGATTGGGATGGTCGTATCATCGTCGCAGCAGTAGCCAGCAACCTCTCTCGTATCCAGCAGGTGTTTGACGCTGCGGATGCAACAGGCCGCCGTGTGGTCTTGACAGGATTTGATATTGAAAATATCGTCCGCACTGCTATTCGCCTCAAGAAATTGTCTCTAGCTAACGAGAGTCTTTTGATTAAGCCAAAAGATATGTCTCGCTTTGAAAACCATGAGTTGATCATCCTTGAGACAGGTCGTATGGGTGAGCCTATCAATGGTCTTCGCAAGATGTCGATTGGTCGCCACCGTTATGTGGAAATCAAGGACGGTGACCTAGTTTATATTGTAACCACTCCATCTATCGCCAAAGAGGCAGTCATGGCGCGTGTGGAAAACATGATTTACCAAGCTGGAGGTGTTGTCAAACTGATCACCCAAAGCTTGCGTGTGTCAGGGCATGGAAATGCGCGTGATTTGCAGTTGATGATTAACCTCTTGCAACCCAAGTATCTCTTCCCAATTCAAGGGGAATACCGTGAGTTAGATGCCCATGCTAAGGCTGCTATGGCAGTTGGGATGCTACCGGAACGCATTTTTATCCCTAAAAAGGGAACTAGTATGGCTTATGAGAATGGTGACTTTGTCCCAGCTGGAGCAGTTTCAGCAGGGGATGTCTTGATTGACGGGAATGCCATTGGTGATGTTGGAAATGTGGTTCTTCGTGACCGTAAGGTCTTGTCAGAGGACGGTATTTTCATCGTAGCAATTACCGTTAATCGTCGTGAGAAGAAAATTGTGGCCAAGGCTCGTGTTCATACACGTGGATTTGTTTATCTCAAGAAGAGTCGCGATATTCTTCGTGAAAGTTCAGAATTGATTAACCAGACGGTAGAAGACTATCTTCAAGGAGATGACTTTGACTGGGCAGATCTCAAAGGGAAGGTTCGTGATAATCTGACTAAGTACCTCTTTGACCAAACCAAACGTCGTCCAGCTATTTTACCAGTAGTCATGGAAGCAAAATAATTGTTGAAATAAACAGAGAGAAAGTCGAGCTTCGGCTTTTTCTTATAGAAAAATAGAGGAAAAATTATGGCAGTAATGAAAATCGAGTATTACTCACAAGTTTTGGATATGGAATGGGGAGTGAATGTCCTCTACCCTGATGCCAATCGAGTGGAAGAACCAGAGTGTCAAGATATTCCCGTCTTGTACCTTTTGCACGGGATGTCTGGCAATCATAATAGTTGGCTCAAGCGGACCAATGTAGAACGCTTGCTTCGAGGCACTAATCTCATCGTTGTTATGCCCAATACCAGCAACGGTTGGTACACAGATACTCAGTATGGTTTTGACTATTACACAGCTCTAGCAGAGGAATTGCCTCAGGTTTTGAAACGCTTCTTCTCTAACATGACCAGCAAGCGTGAAAAGACCTTTATCGCTGGTCTCTCTATGGGAGGTTACGGCTGCTTCAAACTGGCTCTTGCTACAAATCGTTTCTCTCATGCAGCTAGCTTTTCAGGTGCCCTTAGCTTTCAAGATTTTTCTCCTGAGAGCCAAAATTTGGGAACGCCGGCTTATTGGAGAGGAGTATTTGGGGAGATTAAGGATTGGACAGCTAGCCCCTATTCTCTTGAAAGTCTGGCTAAAAAATCGGACAAAAAGACCAAGCTTTGGGCTTGGTGTGGTGAGCAGGATTTCTTGTACGAAGCCAATAATCTAGCAGTGAAAAATCTCAAAAAACTGGGATTTGATGTGGCCTATAGCCATAGCGCTGGCACTCACGAGTGGTACTATTGGGAAAAACAATTGGAACGGTTCTTAGCAACTCTTCCAATCGAATTCAAATTAGAAGAGAGATTAAGTTAGTTAAGTTTGTATTATTCTTTCAATAACCATGTTTTCTATGGAAAAATACTAAAATATGTTTTTACTAGACTTTCTAAACGAAAGTGGTAGAATAATAGTTAAATTCTATTATTGTTGGAAAGAGAGTAAGAAATGTATCGTTATCAAATTGGCATTCCCACATTAGAATATGATCAGTTTGTTAAAGAACATGAATTAGTCAATGTATTACAAAGTAGTGCTTGGGAAGAGGTTAAGTCTGATTGGCAACATGAAAAGTTTGGCGCCTACCGAGGAGATAAATTACTGGCTGCAGCTAGTATTTTGATTAAAACTCTTCCTCTAGGCTATAGAATGTTTTATATCCCAAGAGGTCCTGTATTAGATTATAAGGATGCTGAACTCTTGAACTTTGTTCTTCAATCCATTAAGTCCTATGCTCGAAGCAAGAGAGCGATTTTTGTGATTTTTGACCCAAGTATTTGCCTATCGCAAAGTTCAATCAAGCATGAAAAAATAGAATATCCTGAAAATATGGCTATTATTGAAAATTTGCAAAGAATGGGAGTAAGGTGGTCAGGAAAGACCGATGGAATGGGAGATACCATTCAGCCTCGTATTCAGGCAAAAGTATACAAGGAAAATTTTACAGAAGATAAACTTTGCAAGTCAACAAAACAAGCTATTCGATCCGCTCGAAATAAGGGTGTAGAGATTCAGATTGGTAGAGATGAATTGTTAGAATCTTTCTCGTTTTTGATGAAAAAAACTGAGAAGCGAAAAGATATCCATTTGAGGAATGAAGCCTATTATAAAAAATTGTTAGATAATTTTAAGGACAAGGCCTATATCACCTTGGCAACCTTGGATGTTTCTAAACGTTCGCAAGAATTAGAAGAACAGTTAGCGAAAAACAGAGCCTTGGAAGAGACCTTTACTGAGTCGACTCGAACTTCAAAAGTAGAAGCGCAGAAGAAGGAAAAAGAACGTTTGTTAGAGGAATTGACTTTCCTGCAGGAATATATGGATGCAGGTCAAGCAAGAGTTCCTTTAGCAGCTACCTTGACTTTAGAATTCGGACAAACTTCTGTCAATCTATACGCAGGAATGGATGAAGATTTTAGACGTTATAAAGCTCCTATTTTGACTTGGTATGAGACAGCTCGATATTCCTTTGAACGTGGCATTTTATGGCAAAATTTAGGAGGCGTCGAGAATGCTTTAGATGGTGGACTCTATCGTTTTAAAGCTAATTTTAATCCAACGATCGAAGAATACTTGGGTGAATTTACAATGCCTACCCATCCTCTCTATCCTCTGTTAAGACTTGCTCTTGATTTCCGTAAAACATTAAGAAAAAAACATAGAAAGTAAGTATATGGCACTAATTACACTCACGAAAGAAGAGTTTCAGGCTTATTCTGATCAGGTTTCTTCTCGTTCCTTTATGCAATCGGTCCAGATGGGGAACTTGTTAGAAAAAAGAGGAGCTCGAATTGTTTATCTAGCTTTGAAACAAGAAGGAGAAATTCAAGTTGCAGCTCTGGTTTATAGCTTGCCCATGCTGGGTGGTCTGCATATGGAGCTCAATTCGGGGCCGATTTATACCCAACAAGATGCTCTTCCAGTTTTTTATGCGGAGTTAAAAGAATATGCCAAGCAAAATGGTGTATTAGAGTTGCTTGTAAAACCTTATGAAACTTATCAAACTTTTGATAGCCAAGGTAATCCAATAGATGCTGAGAAAAAAAGTATTATTCAAGATTTGACTGATTTAGGTTATCAATTTGATGGTTTAAAAACAGGTTACCCAGGTGGAGAACCGGATTGGTTATATTGTAAAGATTTGAATGAGCTAACTGAAAAGACCTTGCTTAACAGTTTTAGTAAAAAGGGGAAAGCTTTGGTGAAAAAGGCTGATACATTTGGTATTCAGTTGAAAAAATTAAATCGTGAAGAACTTTTAATTTTTAAAGATATAACAAAAACAACCTCTGAACGTCGAGAATATAGTGATAAAAGTTTAGAATATTATGAGCATTTTTATGACTCTTTTGGAGAAAAAGCCGAGTTTGTAATTGCTATTCTAAATTTAGGAGAATATATACAAAATTTAATACATAAGCAAAAAGAATTATCTGAAAAAATAGCTACCTCATTACTCTTATTAGAACAATATCCAGATTCTGCACAAAAGAAAAAAGAACACAAAGAGTTGGCTAGGCAGTATGAAAGCTTTGAAGTTCGAAAAGCAGAAGCACGAGAGTTGATTAAAAAATATGGAGAGAAAGATCTTGTCTTAGCAGGTAGTTTATTTATTTATATGCCTCAAGAAACGACCTATCTTTTTAGTGGTTCCTATACTGAGTTTAATAAATTTTATGCACCAGCTTTGCTTCAGAAATATGTTATGTTGGAAAGCATAAAACGTGGGATCCCTAAATACAACTTTCTAGGGATTCAAGGGATTTTTGATGGTAGTGATGGTGTTTTACGTTTTAAACAAAATTTTAATGGTTATATTGTACGTAAAGCAGGAACTTTCCGTTATTATCCATCTCCCCTAAAATATAAAGCTATTCAGTTACTCAAAAAAATATTAGGACGCTAAGATAAGAAAATTGGTCTTTAGCTTTCTTTCAGCTTATTTTAGTAAAATAGACTTTATTTGCTAGAAAGGTGGAGAGACATGCGCTGGATTTTTCGTTTGATAGGGGCTTTCTTTTCTTTTGTGTGGCGTTTGTTTTGGCGCCTGGTTTGGATAGCTTTTCTTTTGTGTGCTTTTGCTTTTGGACTTCTCTGGTATCTTAACGGAGATTTTCAAGGAGCGCTAAAGCAAGCAGAACGGTCAGTAAAAATTGGTCAACAAAGTATCGACCAATGGAAAAAAACAGGGGAACTGCCTAAGTTGAACCAGACAGATAGCCACCAACATTCTGAAGGAAGGTGGCCGCAGGCTTCTGCTCGTATTTACCTAGATCCGCAGATGGATTCACGCTTTCAAGGAGCTTATGTAGAAGCGATTAAGAATTGGAATCAAACGGGTGCTTTTCATTTTGAAATCGTGACTGAGGCCAGTAAGGCAGATATTATGGCTACGGAGATGAATGACGGAGGCACTCCTGTGGCAGGAGAAGCGGAAAGTCAGACCAATCTCTTAACGGGGCAATTCTTGTCTGTCACGGTACGGTTGAATCACTATTATCTGTCCAATCCTAACTATGGCTATTCCTATGAGCGCCTTGTCCATACTGCAGAACATGAGTTGGGGCATGCGATTGGCTTGGACCATACAGATGAGAAGTCTGTCATGCAACCTGCAGGTTCTTTTTATGGTATCCAGGAAGAGGATGTTGCAAACCTTCGAAAATTATATGAGACCAATGAGTAGGGGACTAACTTTCCCTACTTTTTTGCTATAATGGAATTATGAATAACTTGATTAAATCAAAATTAGAGCTCTTGCCGACCAGCCCTGGTTGTTACATTCACAAGGATAAAAACGGCACCATTATCTATGTAGGAAAGGCTAAAAATCTGCGTAACCGCGTGAGGTCTTATTTCCGTGGAAGTCATGATACTAAGACAGAGGCTCTAGTGTCTGAAATTGTGGATTTTGAATTTATCGTTACGGAGTCTAATATTGAGGCACTTCTCCTAGAAATCAACCTGATCAAGGAAAACAAGCCCAAGTACAATATCATGCTAAAGGATGATAAGTCCTATCCTTTCATCAAAATCACCAATGAACGCTATCCTCGTTTGATTATTACTCGACAGGTTAAGAAGGACGGAGGTCTCTACTTTGGTCCCTATCCAGATGTGGGGGCAGCCAATGAAATCAAGCGATTACTGGATCGGATTTTCCCTTTTAGAAAGTGTACAAATCCGCCCTCTAAGGTCTGTTTTTACTACCATATCGGTCAATGTATGGCTCATACCATCTGTAAGAAAGATGAGGACTATTTCAAGTCTATGGCTCAGGAGGTTTCTGATTTCCTAAAAGGGCAGGATGATCAAATTATCGATGACCTCAAGGGGAAGATGGCAATGGCAGCCCAGTCTATGGAGTTTGAACGTGCGGCAGAATACCGTGACCTGATTCAGGCTATTGGAACACTTCGAACCAAGCAACGGGTCATGGCCAAGGATCTCCAAAATCGGGATGTCTTTGGCTACTATGTGGACAAGGGCTGGATGTGTGTTCAGGTTTTCTTTGTTCGTCAGGGCAAGCTTATTGAGCGCGATGTCAATCTTTTTCCCTACTACAACGATCCGGATGAGGACTTCTTGACCTATGTGGGACAATTCTATCAAGAAAAATCCCACCTGGTTCCCAATGAGGTACTGATTCCACAGGATATTGACGAAGAAGCGGTTAAGGCCTTGGTGGATACCAAGATTCTTAAGCCTCAGCGTGGAGAGAAAAAGCAACTGGTCAATTTGGCTATAAAGAATGCTCGAGTCAGCCTAGAGCAGAAATTCAACCTGCTAGAGAAATCTGTCGAAAAGACACAGGGGGCTATTGAAAATCTAGGACGCTTGCTCCAAATCCCAACCCCAGTTCGTATCGAATCTTTCGATAACTCCAACATCATGGGGACCAGTCCTGTTTCAGCCATGGTGGTCTTTGTTAACGGCAAACCAAGTAAAAAAGATTACCGTAAGTATAAAATCAAGACCGTAGTCGGGCCAGACGACTATGCCAGTATGAGAGAAGTCATTCGCAGGCGCTATGGCCGAGTACAGCGTGACGGTTTGACTCCTCCAGATTTGATTGTCATTGACGGGGGACAAGGTCAGGTCAATATCGCCAAGCAAGTCATCCAAGAGGAGCTGGGCTTGGATATTCCCATTGCAGGTCTGCAAAAGAATGACAAGCACCAAACCCATGAATTGCTTTTTGGAGATCCGCTTGAGGTGGTGGAGTTATCTCGCAATTCTCAGGAATTTTTCCTCCTCCAACGCATTCAAGATGAGGTGCACCGCTTTGCCATCACCTTCCATCGCCAACTGCGCTCCAAAAATTCTTTTTCATCACAACTGGATGGAATTGAAGGGCTGGGACCTAAACGCAAGCAAAATCTTATGAAGCATTTCAAATCTCTAACTAAAATCAAGGAAGCCAGTGTGGATGAGATTGTCGAAGTTGGGGTGCCAAGAACAGTCGCAGAAGCTGTGCAGAGGAAGTTGAACCCGCAGGAGGCAGTGGAATTAGCTCAAGTGGCGGAAGAAAGAGTAGATTACCAAACGGAAGGAAAAACATCATGAAACATAAAATCGCAATTTTATCAGATATTCATGGAAATGCGACGGCTTTAGAAGCAGTGATTGCAGATGCTAAAAATCAAGGAGTCAGTGAATACTGGCTTCTGGGAGATATTTTTCTTCCTGGTCCGGGCGCAAATGACTTGGTCGCCCTGCTAAAGGACCTTCCTATCACAGCCAGTGTTCGAGGCAATTGGGATGATCGTGTCCTTGAGGCCTTGGATGGTGAATATGGTTTGGAACATCCGAAAGAAATCCAGTCAATGCGCATGACCCAGTTTTTGATGGAGCAAATGGATCCTGCAACGATTGTCTGGCTACGAAGCTTGCCTTTGCTGGAAAAGAAAGAAATTGACGGATTGCGCTTTTCTATCTCTCATAATTTGCCAAATAAGAACTATGGTGGTGACTTGCTAGTTGAGAATGATACAGAGAAATTTGACCAACTCCTCGATGAGGAAACGGACGTGGCAGTCTATGGTCATGTTCACAAGCAGTTGCTTCGTTATGGCAGTCAAGGGCAACAAATCATCAATCCAGGGTCAATTGGCATGCCCTATTTTAATTGGGAGGCGTTAAAAAATCACCGTGCCCAGTATGTCGTGATAGAAGTTGAAGATGGGGAATTGGTAAATATCCTATTTCGTAAAGTCGCTTATGACTATGAAGCGGAGTTAGAACTGGCCAAGTCCAAGGGGCTTCCCTTTATCGAAATGTATGAAGAACTACGTCGTGACGATAACTATCAGGGGCACAATCTGGAATTATTAGCAAGCTTAATAGAAAAGTATGGGTATGTAGAAGATGTGAAGGATTATTTTGATTTTTTGTAAGAGTTTCCTAAAATAACCAATGCAAACTAAAAAAGCGATTGGCTGGTCCAATCGCTTTTAGTATATCTTACTGTAACTGAGATTTATCTGGGAGATAAGAACCACCTAGATAAGTATTGCTAAGTTTTTCAAGTGTTCCGTCTTGATAGAGTTCTTTGAGCGCTTTATCAAATTTCTCTTTAAACTCTTTTTGGTCGCTTGAGAAGATAATGTAGTTATTTGGATTGTCATTACTTTCCAAGTCAACTACATTCAAGTCTAAACCACGGTCTTTGATAATATTTTTGAAAATTTCCGATAGAGTTATTAAAGATTTTATAAATAGTGAACTCAATGATCTTTTTAGATTCAATAATTCAGTGAAAATTTGACAATAAAATTATTTTATTTTAAAATATAGGCATCATAAAACTATTTAAAGGATATAGTCATGAAAAAACTTCTTACTGTGGGCCTTGTGCTCTTATCAGTTGCAACTTTAGCAGCTTGTGGAAATAAATCTTCTGATTCTGCAAGTAAAGCTTCAAGCTCGACTGAACAAACATCAGCTTCCTCAAAAACAGATAACTCAAAGACAAACACATCTGAAGTTACTCTTCCAACAGATGAAGAAATCGACAACGCTAAAACAGTTGGAGATGTGAAAACTCTTTTTGATAAGTTGATTGACAACTATAAGAAATATATTGAAGAAAACGGTGCTAAAGTTCCTGAGGCTGTTTATAAACAACAAGTAGAGCCTGTTCTTAAGTCACTAGAGACTTCAAGAAAAGTAGCGAACGATGGCTTGTCAAGCGTAGGTTCTGACGATACAGAAATGCCAGAAGAATTACGTACTGCCTATCTTCAATATATGAAGCCTGCACGTGATGCTGTGAAACAAGCGATTGAGTCTGCAAGTAAAATTGTATCAGCGCAATAATAGGAGTAAAGTAGGCGACTAATCGTCTACTTTTTATGTGCAAAAAAATTTATTATAGCTAGTAACTAAATCGAAAAGCTTGTAATTCCTGGTTAAAAGATGAGATAAAGACCTCTACTTATGAAAAATCTCTGCAAGCTCTTTCAAATTATGGTAGAATGGAAGCAGTAGAATTAGAAAAGGAAATCGATTATGAAATTTCTTGAATTAAATAAAAAACGTCATGCGACTAAGCATTTCACTGATAAACCAGTTGATCCAAAAGATGTGCGTACTGCTATCGAAATTGCAACCTTGGCTCCAAGCGCCCACAACAGCCAGCCTTGGAAATTTGTGGTGGTTCGTGAGAAAAATGCCGAACTAGCAAAATTGGCTTACGGTTCAAACTTTGAACAGGTATCATCAGCGCCTGTAACTATTGCCTTGTTTACAGACACAGATTTGGCTAAACGTGCTCGTAAAATTGCCCGAGTTGGTGGTGCTAATAACTTTTCTGAAGAGCAACTTCAATACTTCATGAAAAATTTGCCAGCTGAATTTGCACGCTACAATGAACAACAGGTCAGTGACTACCTAGCCCTCAATGCAGGTTTGGTTGCTATGAACTTGGTTCTTGCATTGACAGACCAAGGAATTGGATCAAATCTGATTCTTGGATTTGATAAATCAAAAGTTAATGAAGTTTTGGACGTCGAAGACCGTTTCCGCCCAGAACTTTTGATTACAGTAGGTTACACAGACGAAAAATTGGAACCAAGCTACCGCTTGCCAGTAGATGAAATCATCGAGAAAAGATAGAAAGAAGAAAAAAATGACAGCAATTGATTTTACAGCAGAAGTAGAAAAACGCAAAGAAGCCCTCTTGGCTGACTTATTTAGCCTTTTGGAAATCAACTCAGAACGTGATGACAGCAAGGCTGATGCTGAGCATCCATTTGGACCTGGTCCAGTAAAAGCCTTGGAAAAATTCCTTGAAATTGCAGACCGTGATGGCTATCCAACTAAGAATGTCGACAATTATGCAGGACATTTTGAGTTTGGTGAAGGAGAAGAAGTTCTCGGAATCTTTGCCCACATGGACGTGGTGCCAGCTGGTAGCGGTTGGGACACAGATCCTTACACACCAACTATCAAAGACGGTCGCCTTTATGCGCGTGGGGCTTCAGACGACAAGGGTCCTACAACAGCTTGTTACTATGGTTTGAAAATCATCAAAGAATTGGGACTTCCAACTTCTAAGAAAGTCCGCTTCATCGTCGGAACAGACGAAGAATCAGGCTGGGCAGACATGGACTACTACTTCGAGCATGTAGGACTTGCAAAACCAGACTTCGGTTTCTCTCCAGATGCTGAGTTCCCTATCATCAATGGTGAAAAAGGAAATATCACGGAATACCTCCACTTTGCAGGTGAAAATGCAGGTGTTGCCCGTCTTCACAGCTTCACAGGTGGTTTGCGTGAAAACATGGTTCCTGAATCAGCAACAGCAGTTGTTTCAGGTGACTTAGCTGACTTGCAAAGTAAACTAGATACTTTTGTTGCAGAACACAAACTCAGAGGAGAAATTCAAGAAGAAGCTGGTCAATACAAGGTGACGATCATTGGTAAATCAGCCCATGGTGCTATGCCTGCTTCAGGTGTCAATGGTGCGACTTACCTGGCCCTCTTCCTTAGTCAGTTTGACTTTGCTGGTCCAGCCAAAGACTACCTTGACATCGCTGGTAAAATTCTCTTGAACGACCATGAGGGTGAAAATCTCAAGATTGCTCATGTGGATGAAAAGATGGGTGCTCTTTCTATGAATGCCGGCGTCTTCCGCTTCGATGAAACAAGTGCTGACAATACCATTGCCCTTAACATCCGCTATCCAAAAGGAACAAGTCCAGAACAAATCAAGTCAATCCTTGAAAACTTGCCAGTTGCTTCTGTTAGCCTTTCTGAGCACGGTCACACCCCTCACTATGTGCCAATGGAAGATCCACTTGTGCAAACCTTGTTGAATGTTTATGAAAAACAAACAGGCCTTAAAGGTCACGAGCAAGTCATCGGTGGTGGAACCTTTGGTCGCTTGCTAGAACGAGGTGTTGCCTATGGTGCCATGTTCCCAGACTCAATTGACACCATGCACCAAGCCAATGAATTTATCGCCTTGGATGATCTCTTCCGAGCAGCAGCAATCTATGCCGAAGCTATTTACGAATTGATCAAATAAAACGATAGAAGTCTGAGATTGTATGCTTAGACTTCTTTTTGGAGGGAAAGTAGATGTCTCAAATTGAAAGAATCAAGCAGGCTATTATGTCAGATCCACAGAATGCCAGCTATACAGAGCGTGGCATTGAGCCTCTCTTTGCAGCGCCAAAGACTGCTCGCATCAATATCATCGGTCAGGCACCTGGACTTAAAACCCAAGAAGCAGGCCTTTACTGGAAAGATAAGAGTGGTGACCGCCTGCGGGACTGGCTAGGTGTGGATGAAGATACCTTTTACAATTCAGGTTATTTTGCTGTTCTACCTATGGATTTTTACTTTCCAGGGCATGGCAAGTCAGGTGATCTGCCACCGAGAACTGGCTTTGCAGAAAAATGGCATCCACAGCTCTTGCAAGAATTACCAGATATTCAATTGACCCTCTTGATTGGCCAATATGCCCAGGCCTACTATTTAAAGGAGAAAATCAGTGGCAAGGTGACAGAACGGGTCAAACATTACCAGAACTACTTGCCAACCTATTTTCCACTAGTTCACCCCTCACCGCGAAATCAAATCTGGATGGCTAAAAATCCTTGGTTTGAGTCAGAAGTGGTGCCGGATTTGAAAAAAAGAATTAAAACTATTTTAGGAGAAAAAGAATGAAAGAAATTTCCTTTGACGCATTTTACCAGCTTTACCAAAATGAGCAACTTTCTTTAGTGGACGTGAGAGAAGTGGATGAGTTTGAAGCTCTTCATTTAGAAGGTGCTCAGAATCTCCCTCTGAGTCAATTGGCTGATAGCTATAATCAGTTGGACAAGGACCAGTTACATTATGTTATTTGTAAATCTGGAATGAGATCGGCGCGCTCTTGCCAATTCTTATCAGAACAAGGTTATGAGGTTATCAATGTCCAAGGTGGCATGATGGCCTTTGAAGAACTTTAATACTCAATGAAAATCAAAGAGCAAACTAGGAAGCTAGCCGCAGGCTGTACTTGAGTACGGCAAGGTGAAGCTGACGTGGTTTGAAGAGATTTTCGAAGAGTATAAACATTAGAATTTTCTCCTACTTGGTGTGGACTGGGTAGGAGAATTTATTTTTAGACAATTCTCATTTTTAAGAATCTTGAAAACATTCAATATTTACTTCGTGAAGCTTTTTTCATACTCCTATTCATGATATACTAGGTCAGTATTTTATAAATATGAAGGAGATTTTCATGGCTAAAAAAGGTGCCCTAACAGGTTTACTCCTGTTTGGAATATTTTTTGGTGCGGGGAACTTGATTTTTCCGCCTTCTCTAGGTGCTCTATCTGGAGAACATTTTCTTCCTGCCATCGCAGGTTTTGTCTTTTCAGGCGTTGGTATCGCCGTCTTGACTCTTATTATTGGAACGCTAAATCCTAAAGGATATATCTATGAGATTTCAACAAAGATAGCGCCTTGGTTTGCGACTCTTTACCTCTCAGTTCTTTATTTGTCAATCGGTCCATTCTTTGCTATCCCACGTACAGCTACAACAGCTTACGAAGTAGGGATTAGCCCTCTTTTGTCGGATGCAAATAAAGGTCTTGGTTTGATTGTCTTTACGGTTCTTTATTTTGTGGCAGCCTATTTGATTTCGCTTAATCCATCAAAAATCTTGGACCGTATCGGCCGTATTTTAACGCCAGTCTTTGCGATTTTGATTGTTATCTTGGTTGTTCTGGGAGCTTTCAAATACGGTGGAACAAGTCCTCAAGCTGCTTCAGCTGCTTATCAAGCTTCTGCTTTTGGTACAGGATTCTTAGAAGGTTATAATACTTTGGACGCCCTTGCCTCAGTTGCCTTTAGTGTGATTGCAGTTCAAACCTTGAAACAACTTGGTTTCTCAAGTAAGAAAGAATACATTTCAACTATTTGGGTGGTTGGTATCGTTGTTGCCCTTGCCTTCAGCGCTCTTTATATCGGTTTAGGTTTCCTTGGAAATCATTTCCCGGTACCAGCTGAGGCTATGAAGGGTGGAACACCAGGTGTTTACATCTTGTCACAAGCCACTCAAGAAATTTTTGGCTCAACAGCTCAACTCTTCCTGGCAGCTATGGTTACCGTAACCTGCTTCACAACAACTGTTGGTTTGATTGTGTCAACAGCTGAGTTCTTTAATGAACGCTTCCCGCAAATCAGCTACAAGGTTTATGCGACAGCCTTTACTTTGATTGGATTTGCCATTGCCAATTTGGGTCTTGATGCGATTATCAAGTACTCAATCCCAGTACTGGTTATCTTGTACCCAATCACGATTGCTATCGTTATGATTGTCATTGTCAACAAATTTGTAGCTCTTTCAAAACAAGGTATGCAGTTGACAATTGCTGTTGTTACAGCTATTGCCATTGCAAGCGTATTAGGAAGCTCATTTAAAGTTGAGTTTCTTGCAAATCTTGTCAATGCTCTTCCTTTTGCCAAGGCATCTCTCCCATGGTTGGTACCAGCCGTTGTCGGAATCTTGCTCTCATTGATTCTACCAAACAAGCAAGAAAGCGATGTTTTTGAAATGGAATAATCATTAAAATCACTTTTGTAGCCAAGTCTACAGGAGTGATTTTCTTTTTTTATCCGATGATAAATGTGTTATAATAGGTAGCAAAAGAGGTGAAGAAATGAATCAAACAGTAGAATATATCAAAGAACTAACAGCCATCGCATCGCCAACAGGCTTCACTCGTGAGATTTCGGACTATTTAGTCAAGACTCTAGAAGGTTTTGGGTATCAGCCAGTTCGTACAGCCAAGGGCGGTGTCAATGTGACCATTAAAGGTCAAAATGATGAACAACACCGCTATGTGACTGCCCATGTAGATACGCTGGGGGCCATTGTCCGTGCTGTCAAACCAGACGGCCGTCTTAAATTGGATCGTATCGGTGGTTTCCCTTGGAACATGATCGAAGGAGAAAACTGTATCGTTCATGTGGCTAGCACAGGTGAAAAAGTATCAGGCACCATCCTCATCCACCAAACTTCTTGCCATGTCTACAAGGATGCAGGAACTGCAGAACGCACGCAGGACAATATGGAAGTGCGTTTGGACGCCAAAGTAACCAATGAAAAAGAAACTCGTGCCTTGGGGATTGAGGTCGGTGATTTTATTAGCTTTGATCCACGAACCGTCGTGACAGAGACAGGTTTTATCAAGTCTCGTCATTTGGATGACAAGGTCAGCGCAGCGATTTTGCTTAACCTGCTTCGTGTTTATAAGGAAGAGAAGATTGAATTACCCGTAACAACTCATTTTGCTTTTTCAGTCTTTGAAGAAGTGGGACATGGGGCTAATTCTAATATTCCTGCTCAGGTAGTAGAATATCTGGCTGTGGATATGGGAGCTATGGGAGATGACCAGCAAACAGACGAATATACAGTGTCTATCTGTGTCAAGGATGCCTCTGGACCTTATCACTATGACTTCCGTCAACATTTGGTTGCTTTGGCGAAAGAGCAAGATATTCCATTTAAGCTGGATATCTATCCGTTTTATGGTTCAGACGCTTCAGCGGCTATGTCTGCAGGTGCAGAAGTCAAACATGCCCTTCTCGGTGCTGGTATAGAGTCTAGTCATTCTTATGAGCGTACTCATATTGATTCGGTGGTCGCAACAGAACGAATGGTTGATGCTTATCTTAAGAGCGCGTTGGTAGACTAATATTTGCCTTATTTGCCAGAGAATTGAGCTCATCAAGAAGGGAGAAAATCCCTATTTTGTCAAAGAGTTGGAAACAGGCTATCTTGTGATTGGAGACCACCAGTATTTTGCAGGTTATAGTCTCTTTCTAGCCAAGGAACATGTCACCGAATTGCACCATTTGAAAAAGGAGACAAGACTCCGTTTTCTAGAAGAAATGAGTGTGGTCCAAGAGGCGGTTGCTAAGGCCTTTGCTGCTGAGAAAATGAATATCGAACTGCTAGGAAATGGCGATGCCCATCTTCATTGGCATCTGTTTCCTAGACGAACAGGTGACATGAATGGTCACGGTCTCAAGGGGCGTGGGCCAGTCTGGTGGGTTCCTTTTGAAGAAATGACAGCAGAAACCTGCCAAGCAAAACCGGATGAGATTAAACAATTAGTCGAACGTCTATCGTCAGAAGTAGATAACCTATTAGAAATAAAGGAGTAGAGATGAAAAAAAGATACCTTATCTTGACAGCTTTGCTAGCCATGAGTCTAGCAGCTTGTTCACAAGAAAAAGCAAAAAATGAAGATGGCTCAGCTAAGACAGAGCAAACTGCTAAAGCTGATGGAACAGTTGGCAGTAAGTCTAAAGGAGCTGCCCAGAAAAAAGCAGAAGTGGTTAACAAAGGAGACTACTACAGCATCCAAGGGAAATACGATGAAATCATCGTAGCCAATAAACACTATCCATTGTCTAAAGACTACAATCCAGGGGAAAATCCGACAGCCAAGGCAGAATTGCTCAAACTCATCAAAGCAATGCAAGAGGCAGGTTTCCCTATTAGCGATCATTACAGTGGTTTTAGAAGTTATGAAACTCAGACTAAGCTCTATCAAGATTATGTCAACCAAGATGGGAAGGCAGCAGCCGATCGTTATTCTGCTCGGCCTGGCTATAGCGAGCACCAAACTGGCTTGGCCTTTGATGTTATTGGGACTGATGGTGATTTAGTAACAGAAGAAAAAGCAGCCCAATGGCTCTTGGACCATGCAGCTGATTATGGCTTTGTTGTCCGTTATCTCAAAGGTAAAGAAAAAGAAACGGGATATATGGCTGAGGAATGGCACCTTCGTTATGTCGGAAAAGAAGCCAAAGAAATTGCAGAGAGTGGTCTCAGTTTGGAAGAATACTATGGCTTTGAAGGCGGAGATTACGTCGATTAATACTCTTCGAAAATCAAATTCAAACCACGTCAGCGTCGCCTTACCGTACTCAAGTACAGCCTGCGGCTAGCTTCCTAGTTTGCTCTTTGATTTTCATTGAGTATAAAAAATAAACTTTTCTCTTGCAATTATAGATAAATAGTGTATAATAGATGAGTATGTGTAAAGCATACTTGTGGGAGGTAAAAATCTCTAATTACCGCCAAAACCACAAAGGAGGATTTAAAAATGGCTAAAAAAGTCGAAAAACTTGTAAAATTGCAAATCCCTGCTGGTAAAGCTACACCAGCTCCACCGGTTGGACCTGCTCTTGGTCAAGCTGGTATCAACATCATGGGATTCACAAAAGAGTTCAACGCTCGTACAGCTGACCAAGCTGGTATGATCATTCCAGTTGTTATCTCAGTTTACGAAGATAAATCATTTACTTTCATCACTAAAACACCACCAGCTGCTGTTCTTTTGAAAAAAGCTGCAGGTGTTGAAAAAGGATCAGGTACACCTAACAAAACTAAAGTTGCTACAGTTACTCGTGCACAAGTACAAGAAATTGCAGAAACTAAGATGCCAGATTTGAACGCAGCAAACGTAGAGTCTGCAATGCGTATGATCGAAGGTACTGCTCGTTCTATGGGATTCACTGTTGTTGACTAATCAATAACACAGTAGAAAATCTCACAGCAGTCTATTAGTTACTTTTCATACTAGGCAAGTGACTGAAGCTTGTACTTGGGTACAGCAAGGGAGCTTAACGAAGTAGGAAAAGAAAAATAATAGACTGAAAACCCGCAAGACTTCATCATTTCGAGGAGTGACGTGGGAGATGAAAATCGATTGAACCACTTACAAGGAGAATAGAAAATGGCTAAAAAAAGCAAACAACTTCGTGCTGCTCTTGAGAAAATCGACAGCACAAAAGCATACAGCGTAGAAGAAGCTGTAGCACTTGCAAAAGAAACTAACTTTGCAAAATTTGACGCAACTGTAGAAGTTGCTTACAACTTGAACATCGACGTTAAAAAAGCTGACCAACAAATCCGTGGAGCAATGGTATTGCCAAACGGTACTGGTAAAACTTCACGCGTTCTTGTTTTCGCACGTGGTGCAAAAGCTGAAGAAGCAAAAGCTGCTGGTGCAGACTTTGTTGGTGAAGATGACCTTGTTGCTAAAATCAACGACGGTTGGTTGGACTTCGACGTAGTTATCGCTACACCTGACATGATGGCTCTTGTTGGACGTCTTGGACGTGTCCTTGGACCACGTAACTTGATGCCAAACCCTAAAACTGGTACTGTAACTATGGATGTTGCTAAAGCAGTTGAAGAGTCTAAAGGTGGTAAAATCACTTACCGTGCTGACCGTGCAGGTAACGTTCAAGCAATCATCGGTAAAGTATCATTTGAAGCTGAAAAATTGGTTGAAAACTTCAAAGCTTTCAACGAAACAATCCAAAAAGCAAAACCAGCTACAGCTAAAGGAACTTACGTAACAAACTTGACTATCACAACTACTCAAGGTGTTGGTATCAAAGTTGACGTAAACTCACTTTAATCAGTAGTTTATATCAGAGGACGAGTACGAAAGTGCTCGTTTTTTTAGGTACGACGGGCATTCCGTTCATCTGATGTGTAAGTCCTCTGTGGGTACCATATACTAGTAAACCCAAAAGTAATTCCCCAGCCTGACTATTGTGAGTAGCTGATCGAACGGCATTAGGATAGACTGTTTAAGTCTGACGCTGGAAATAAGAATCGGCAGAGAAAGAGATAGAGAAATCTTGGCTATACGAATAGGCACGTGATAGTAAAGCGTATATAGCGGATAAGGAGGCCGGCAACTCTAAAGTACAAGTAAGTAGTTGTAACCTATATGCGTAAACTACGTGAGCAATTAAATTCGAACTAGATAGGTGATTAATAGATTTATTCTATAGTCATGGCAGCTTGTATGCTTTTGATTCTAGTTTATCAAATAATAGATTAGAATTGTCAGATAATATCATTTTATGTTATAATGAAGAAAAAACAGAGGTGTTCAAATGTCAGAAGCAGGTCATAAGTTTTTAGCAAAATTGGGGAAAAAACGCTTACGTCCAGGTGGAAAACGTGCCACAGATTGGTTAATTGCAGAAGGAGGATTTTCAAAAGAAAAGAGAATACTAGAGGTTGCGTGTAATAGGGGAACTACAGCAATTGAGTTGGCACAGCGTTTTGGTTGTAAGATAACTGCTGTTGATATGGATGCTCAAGCTTTAGAAGTGGCTAAAAAATCTGCTGAAACGGCAGGTGTTGGTCATTTGATCAGGTTTGAAAGAGCAAATGCAATGAAACTTCCTTATGAAGATGCTAGTTTTGATATTGTTATAAACGAAGCTATGCTGACTATGCAAGCCGATCAAGCTAAGAAAAAATGTGTAAAGGAGTATCTAAGGGTTTTAAAACCTGAAGGTCTTCTCTTGACACATGATGTGCTTCTTAAGGAAGCTAAAGAGTCTGTCAGACAGGAACTGTCACAAGCAATTCATGTAAATGTAGGTCCTTTAACTCAAGATGGTTGGGAAGAGGTGATGATAGAATCAGGTTATTGTGATGTGAAAGTATTGACTGGTGAAATGACATTAATGAAATTATCGGGTATGATTTATGACGAAGGTTGGCTAGGAACCTTGAAAATTTGTGTAAATGCTTGTAAAAAGGAGAATAGAAAGCAGTTTTTAACTATGTATAAAATGTTTAATAAGAATAAAAAGAACTTGGGCTTTATTGCTATGGCTAGTCATAAATCGTCAAATCGTTAGATAATCATTGAAGTTAACTTTTCCTTTTTTCTTTCTTAAAAAATATGCTATAATAGAGAGTAAAAACTTTGAAAGAAAGAAAAAGATGAATTTAAAAGATTACATTGCAACAATTGAAAATTATCCTAAGGAAGGAATTACCTTCCGTGATATCAGTCCTTTGATGGCTGATGGGAATGCTTATAGCTACGCTGTTCGTGAAATTGTTCAGTATGCCACTGACAAGAAAATAGACATGATTGTAGGTCCTGAGGCTCGTGGTTTTATCGTGGGCTGTCCAGTTGCCTTTGAGTTAGGAATTGGTTTCGCGCCTGTTCGTAAGCCAGGTAAATTGCCACGCGAAGTCATTTCTGCTGACTATGAAAAAGAGTACGGTGTTGATACCTTGACTATGCACGCGGATGCCATCAAGCCAGGTCAACGTGTTCTTATCGTAGATGATCTCTTGGCAACAGGTGGAACTGTTAAGGCAACTATCGAGATGATTGAAAAACTTGGTGGTGTTGTAGCAGGTTGTGCCTTCCTTGTTGAATTGGATGAATTGAACGGTCGTGAAAAAATCGGTGACTACGATTACAAAGTTCTTATGCATTATTAATGAAAAACAGTCCCTAGGGCTGTTTTCTCTACATTAGGATATAAAAATAGACTATAGCTAGTTAGAGAAAAAGTATAATTGAAAACTATATCTTCTTGCAGTATAATAAAAGGACTAAGTGTTTGAGATTTAGTTTCATACTCAATGAAAATCAAAGAGCAAACTAGGAAACTAGCCGCAGGCTGTACTTGAGTACGGCAAGGCAACGTTGACGCGGTTTGAATTTGATTTTCGAAGAGTTTCAAACATATGCAATGATTCCTGAAAAGTACAGTTAGGAGAGGGTTATGCCGATTCGAATTGATAAAAAATTGCCAGCTGTTGAGATTTTACGGACAGAGAATATCTTTGTCATGGATGATCAACGTGCTGCCCACCAAGATATCCGTCCTTTGAAGATTTTAATTTTAAATCTCATGCCACAGAAAATGGTCACAGAAACCCAGTTGTTACGCCATTTGGCCAATACACCCCTGCAACTGGATATTGATTTTCTCTATATGGAAAGTCACCGTTCTAAGACAACTCGTTCAGAGCACATGGAGACCTTCTATAAAACTTTTCCTGAAGTCAAGGATGAGTATTTTGATGGGATGATAATCACGGGTGCTCCAGTTGAGCATTTACCATTTGAGGAAGTGGACTATTGGGAGGAATTCAGCCAGGTAATCGAGTGGTCCAAGACCCATGTCTATTCGACCCTTCATATCTGCTGGGGTGCTCAGGCTGGTCTTTATCTGCGTTATGGGGTGGAAAAATACCAGATGGACAATAAATTATCAGGTATCTATCCTCAGGATACTTTAAAAGAAGGACACCTTCTCTTTAGAGGCTTTGACGATAGCTACGTTTCCCCTCATTCTCGGCACACGGAGATTTCTAAGGAAGAGGTCTTAAACAAAACCAATCTCGAGATTTTATCAGAAGGGCCACAGGTTGGGGTTTCAATTTTGGCTAGTCGTGATTTGCGAGAAATTTATAGTTTTGGGCATTTGGAATATGACCGTGATACCTTGGCAAAAGAGTATTTTAGAGATCGTGACGCAGGTTTAGATCCACATATTCCAGAAAATTACTTTAAGGATGATGATGTCAACCAGACACCTTGTCTTTGTTGGTCTTCATCAGCAGCCCTCTTTTTCAGTAACTGGGTGAATTATGCGGTGTATCAGGAGACGCCTTTTGACTGGAGAAAAATAGAAGATGATGCATCTGCATTTGGGTATTTATAAGAGGAATTATGACATATTTAGACGCTTTTAAATCAGGGAACTTGGTTTTACCGAGTGCCCTGCTCTTGCATTTTAAGGAACTCTTTCCTTCCAGCGACGATTTTCTGGTCTGGCAATTTTTCTATTTGCAAAATACGACAGGCTTAGAAGAAATGTCGCCAAGCCAGATTGCTGAAAGGATTGGTAAGGAAATTTCGGATGTCAATCAGGCCATTTCCAATCTGACGGAGAGGGGACTGCTTCAGTATCGTACTATCGAATTAAATGGCGAAATCGAATTGCTTTTTGATGCTAGTTTGGCATTGGAACGTTTGGATGACTTGCTTGGAGTTGCTCATTCGAATTCAGATCAGTTGACACCTCAAAACCAGCTCAAGGATTTGGTAGAAATCTTCCAGCAGGAATTAGGACGTTTGTTGACACCTTTTGAAATTGAAGATTTGACCAAGACACTAAAAGAAGATGGGACCAGTGCTGACTTGATTAAGGAAGCTCTTCGTGAAGCTGTTTTGAATGGAAAAGCAAATTGGAAGTACATTCAGGCCATTTTGAGAAATTGGCGCCATGAAGGAATCAAGAGTGTGGCTCAAATTGAGGCTAAGCGGGCAGAGAGAGAAGTCAGCAATCCTCAGTTGACACAGGTATCTGCAGATTTCAGAAATGCCATGGATCTCTGGAAGGATTAATCCATGTAAGCAGGATTGAAATCCGAGTAAGATTTGCAAGCTGTGTCTAATTGTGATAAAATAAATAGAAAATAAATTGAAAAAAGAGGTATGTGAAATGTCACGTAAACCATTTATCGCTGGTAACTGGAAAATGAACAAAAATCCAGAAGAAGCTAAAGCATTCGTTGAAGCAGTTGCATCAAAACTTCCTTCATCAGATCTTGTTGAAGCAGGTATCGCAGCTCCAGCTCTTGATTTGACAACGGTTCTTGCAGCTGCAAAAGGTTCAAACCTTAAAGTTGCTGCTCAAAACTGCTACTTTGAAAATGCAGGTGCTTTCACTGGTGAAACAAGCCCACAAGTTTTGAAAGAAATCGGTACTGACTACGTTGTTATCGGTCACTCAGAACGCCGTGACTACTTCCATGAAACTGACGAAGATATCAACAAAAAAGCAAAAGCAATCTTTGCAAACGGTATGCTTCCAATCATCTGTTGTGGTGAGTCACTTGAAACTTACGAAGCTGGTAAAGCTGCTGAATTCGTAGGTGCTCAAGTATCTGCTGCATTGGCTGGATTGACTGCTGAACAAGTTGCTGCATCAGTTATCGCTTACGAACCAATCTGGGCTATCGGTACTGGTAAATCAGCTTCACAAGACGATGCACAAAAAATGTGTAAAGTTGTTCGTGACGTTGTAGCTGCTGACTTCGGTCAAGAAGTTGCAGACAAAGTTCGTGTTCAATACGGTGGTTCTGTTAAACCTGAAAACGTTGCTTCATACATGGCTTGCCCAGACGTTGACGGTGCCCTTGTAGGTGGTGCGTCACTTGAAGCAGAAAGCTTCTTGGCTTTGCTTGACTTTGTAAAATAATCAGTAGCAAAAGCTAGGTGGAACAGCATTCAGATGTCTGTTCCATTTTTTATAGGAGAGGAAAGATTGAAAACAAAGATTGGAAAAATTGGATTAGCAAGTATCTGTTTGCTCGGCTTGGCAGTTAGTCATGTAGCTGCAAATGAAACTGAAGTAGCAAAAACTTCGCAGGATGCAACGACAGTTTCAAGTAGTTCAGAGCAAAATCAGTCTTCTAATAAAACTCAAACGAGCGCAGGAGTAAAGACCAATGCTTCTGCCCACTGGGATGGGGATTATTATGTAAAGGCTGATGGTTCCAAAGCAAAGAGTGAGTGGATTTTTGATAACTACTATAAGGCTTGGTTTTATATTAAGTCAGACGGTCGTTATGCTCAAAATGAGTGGCAGGACAATTACTACCTAAAATCAGGTGGTTATATGGCCAAAAATGAATGGGTTTATGATAACGCCTATAAGAATTGGTTTTACCTGAAATCCGATGGTTCTTATGCTAACCAGGAATGGCATTCTGTTGGAGGGAAATGGTACTATTTTAAGAAGTGGGGCTATATGGCTAAAAGTCAATGGCAGGGAAATTATTTCTTGAATGGTCAAGGTGCCATGATGCAAAATGAATGGCTTTATGATCCAGCCTATTCGTCTTACTTCTATCTCAAATCTGATGGCTCTTATGCTAATCAAGAGTGGCAAAAGGTAGACGGCAAGTGGTACTATTTCAAGAAGTGGGGTTACATGGCTCAAGATGAGTGGCATGGAAACTATTATTTGACAGGAAGTGGTGCTATGGCTACTGGTGAATTAGTCATGGATGATGCTCGCTATATTTTTTCTGACTCAGGTGAGTTAAAAGAAAAGAAAGACTTGAATGTTGGTTGGGTTTATCGAAATGGACACCGTTATTTCTTTAACCATCGTGAAGAACAGGTCGGAACTGACCGTGCTAAGAAGGTTATTGATGTCAGTGAGCATAATGGCCGCATTAGTGATTGGAAAAAGGTTATTCAGGAAAATGGGGTTGATGGCGTTATTGTTCGCTTGGGATATAGTGGTGTAGAAGATAAAGAATTAGCTTATAATATTCAAGAATTTAATCGACTAGGCATTCCTTATGGTGTTTATCTTTATACCTATGCAGAAAATGAAACAGATGCTGAGAATGATGCCAAACAGACTATTGAACTCTTGAAGAAATATAAGATGAACCTGTCTTATCCAATCTACTATGATGTTGAAAATTGGGAGTATTTAAATAAGACCAAGAAAGCTCCGACTGACACAGCTACTTGGGTTAAAATTATCAATAAGTATATGGAAACCATGAAGCATGCTGGTTACCAAAACGTGAAAGTTTATAGCTATCGTCAACTTTTGCAAACTCGTTTGAATCATCCAAATATTTTACAACATGTAAACTGGGTTGCAGCTTATACGGATGCGCTTGATTGGAATAATCCTCATTATTCAGGAGAAAAAGGATGGCAATATACTTCATCTGACTCTCTTAAAGGGATTCGAGGACGTGTGGATGTTAGCGTCTGGTATTAAGATGTAAAACTGAGAAAAGAGTGTACATTTGTATGCTCTTTTCTTTATTTTATCTCTGTTAAGAGAGATTGAAAGTGACTGGGTTTCATTCTAAAAAATTCTTAAATTATCAGTCTATTGCAACTTTTCTCATGTGAGTCATTTGGCTTGCTATTGGTTTTACTTAGTAGTATACTAAGGTAGTAATCATTAAGAAGTGGTTACAAAAAATAATAAACGAGGTAAAATAAAATGGTAGAATTGAAAAAAGAAGCAGTAAAAGACGTAACATCATTGACAAAAGTAGCGCCAGTAGCATTGGCAAAAACAAAGGAAGTATTGAACCAAGCTGTTGCTGATTTGTACGTAGCTCACGTTGCTTTGCACCAAGTACACTGGTATATGCGCGGTCGTGGTTTTCTTGTGTGGCATCCAAAAATGGATGAATACATGGACAGCCTTGATGGCTATCTTGACGAAATCAGCGAACGTTTGATTACACTTGGTGGCAGCCCATTCTCTACTTTGACAGAATTCCTTCAACATAGTGAAATCGAAGAAGAAGCTGGTGAATACCGTAATGTTGAAGAAAGCTTGGAACGTGTCCTAGATGTTTATCGTTATCTCATCACTCTGTTCCAAAAAGCTTTGGATGTTACTGATGAAGAAGGTGATGATGTGACAAACGATATCTTTGTTGGTGCTAAAGCTGAACTTGAGAAAACGGTTTGGATGCTTGCGGCAGAACTTGGACAAGCACCTGGTTTGTAAGAAATAGAATAATCATATAAAAATCTGTAGGATGCCTCTTACGGATTTTTTTCTATTCTGTAAGCTATTCCAAACCAGTCTTTTTTTGAGTTTTTTGATAAAATAGTACTATCAGTGAAAAGGATGGAAGCATGACTAAGAAAATTGTAGCTATTTGGGCCCAGGATGAAGAGGGTGTGATTGGTAAGGACAATCGTCTGCCTTGGCATTTGCCAGCAGAACTGCAACACTTCAAAGAAACAACTCTGAATCATGCTATCTTGATGGGACGTGTGACCTTTGATGGAATGGGGCGTCGTCTGCTTCCAAAACGGGAGACCTTGATTTTGACTCGTAACCCAGAAGAAAAGATAGATGGGGTTACCACTTTTTATGATGTCCAGTCTGTCTTGGACTGGTATCAGGCTCAAGAAAAGAATCTCTATATTATTGGTGGAAAGCAGATTTTTCAGGCTTTTGAACCCTATTTGGATGAAGTAATTGTCACTCAAATCCATGCTCGGGTGGAGGGAGATACCTATTTCCCTGAAGAGTTTGACTTGTCTATTTTTGAGACAGTTTCAAGCAAATCCTATACCAAAGATGAGAAAAATCCTTATGATTTTACCATCCAATACCGCAAGAGAAAGGAAGTCTAATGGAACGTAGTTTATTTGGTTTTTTCACAGCCATGCTGTGTTTGGTCTGCTTGCTTGCAGGAGCACAGGCTTTTCGTAAAAAGCGCTATGGACTTTCTGTCCTGCTCTGGTTAAATGCCTTTACCAATTTGGTCAATAGTGTCCATGCTTTTTACATGACCTTATTTTAGATAGAATGACAGTATAAAAAGAATAGAACGGAAGGAAATCATGCCTACAAATAGGAATAATGATATGATGGTTTATTGCTCATTTTGTGGCAAAAGCCAGGAAGAAGTACAAAAAATAATCGCAGGTAACAACGCCTTTATCTGTAATGAATGTGTGGAGTTAGCCCAGGAGATCATTCGGGAGGAGTTGGCGGAAGAAGTCTTGGCAGACTTGTCTGAAGTTCCAAAACCAATCGAACTTCTCCATATCTTGAACCACTATGTAATCGGTCAAGATCGTGCTAAACGTGCCTTAGCAGTGGCGGTTTACAACCACTACAAACGCATCAATTTCCACGATACGCGTGAAGAGTCAGAAGATGTGGATTTGCAGAAGTCAAACATCTTGATGATTGGCCCAACTGGTTCAGGGAAAACTTTCTTGGCCCAGACCTTGGCTAAAAGCTTGAATGTGCCTTTTGCTATTGCAGATGCGACAGCTCTTACTGAGGCTGGTTATGTCGGTGAGGATGTGGAAAATATCCTCCTCAAACTCCTGCAGGCTGCTGACTTTAATATTGAACGTGCAGAGCGTGGTATTATCTATGTGGATGAAATTGACAAGATTGCCAAGAAGAGTGAGAACGTGTCTATCACACGTGATGTTTCTGGTGAAGGGGTGCAACAAGCCCTCCTCAAGATTATCGAGGGAACCGTTGCTAGCGTGCCGCCTCAAGGTGGACGCAAACATCCGCAACAAGAGATGATTCAAGTGGATACTAAAAATATCCTCTTCATCGTGGGTGGTGCCTTTGATGGTATTGAAGAAATCGTCAAACAACGTCTGGGTGAAAAAGTCATCGGATTTGGTCAAAATAACAAGGCGATTGATGAAAATAGCTCATACATGCAAGAAATCATCGCAGAAGATATTCAAAAATTTGGTATTATCCCTGAGTTGATTGGACGCTTGCCAGTCTTTGCAGCTCTTGAGCAATTAACGGTTGATGACTTGGTTCGCATCTTGAAAGAGCCAAGAAATGCCTTGGTCAAACAATACCAAACCTTGCTTTCTTATGATGATGTTGAGTTGGAATTTGACGACGAAGCCCTTCAAGAAATCGCCAATAAGGCTATCGAACGCAAAACTGGTGCGCGTGGTCTTCGCTCGATTATCGAAGAAACCATGCTAGATGTCATGTTTGAAGTGCCGAGTCAGGAAAATGTGAAATTGGTTCGCATTACTAAAGAAGCTGTTGATGGAACGGATAAACCAATCCTAGAAACAGCCTAGAGGTGACTATGGAACTTAATACACATAATGCTGAAATCTTGCTCAGTGCGGCTAATAAATCCCACTATCCGCAGGATGAACTGCCAGAGATTGCTCTAGCAGGACGTTCAAATGTTGGTAAATCTAGCTTTATCAATACCATGCTGAACCGTAAGAATCTGGCTCGTACATCGGGGAAACCTGGTAAAACCCAGCTTCTCAACTTCTTTAACATCGATGATAAGATGCGCTTTGTGGATGTGCCTGGTTATGGCTATGCCCGCGTTTCCAAGAAGGAACGTGAAAAGTGGGGGAGCATGATTGAAGAGTATCTAACGACTCGGGAAAATCTCCGTGCAGTAGTCAGTCTAGTTGATCTCCGTCATGATCCGTCAGCAGATGATGTGCAGATGTATGAATTTCTCAAGTATTATGAGATTCCAGTCATCATTGTGGCGACAAAGGCGGACAAGATTCCTCGTGGTAAATGGAACAAGCATGAATCAGCAATTAAAAAGAAATTAAACTTTGACCCAAGTGACGATTTCATCCTCTTTTCATCTGTCAGCAAGGCAGGGATGGATGAGGCTTGGAATGCAATCTTAGAAAAATTGTGAGGAAAAGAAAATGGCAAAAACAATTCATACAGATAAAGCTCCAAAGGCTATCGGGCCTTATGTTCAAGGAAAAATCGTTGGCAACCTTTTGTTTGCTAGTGGTCAAGTTCCTCTCTCTCCTGAAACTGGGGAAATCGTTGGAGAAACGATCCAAGAACAGACAGAACAGGTCTTGAAAAACATCGGTGCTATTTTGGCAGAAGCGGGAACTGACTTTGACCATGTTGTCAAAACTACTTGCTTCTTGAGCGATATGAACGACTTTGTTCCTTTTAATGAGGTTTACCAAACGGCCTTTAAAGAGGAATTTCCAGCTCGTTCAGCAGTAGAGGTAGCTCGTCTTCCTCGTGATGTAAAAGTCGAAATCGAAGTCATCGCAGAGATTGGATAAGCTAGTTGAAGTTTGGTGTTGCCAAACTTCTTTTGATATAAGGAGAAAAAGATGACAAAGAAACAACTTCACTTGGTGATTGTAACAGGGATGAGTGGCGCAGGGAAAACAGTTGCCATTCAGTCCTTCGAAGATTTGGGATATTTCACTATTGATAATATGCCGCCAGCCCTCTTGCCTAAGTTTTTGCAGTTGGTGGAAACAAAGGAAGACGACCATAAGTTAGCTTTGGTAGTGGATATGCGTAGCCGTTCTTTCTTCTCAGAGATTCAAGCTGTTTTGGATGAGTTGGAAAATCAAGATGATTTGGATTTCAAAATCCTCTTTTTGGATGCAGCCGATAAGGAATTGGTCGCTCGTTACAAGGAAACCAGACGAAGTCACCCACTAGCAGCTGACGGTCGGATTTTGGATGGAATTAAGCTGGAACGTGAACTCTTAGCACCACTGAAAAACATGAGCCAAAATGTTGTGGATACGACAGAACTCACTCCACGTGAACTGCGTAAAACCATTGCAGAGCAGTTTGCGGATCAGGAACAAGCCCAGTCTTTCCGTATCGAAGTCATGTCTTTTGGCTTTAAATATGGAATCCCGATTGATGCAGATTTAGTCTTTGATGTCCGATTCTTGCCAAATCCCTACTACCTACCAGAACTGAGAAACCAAACGGGTGTGGATGAGCCAGTTTATGACTATGTCATGAATCATCCTGAGTCAGAAGATTTTTATCAACATTTGTTGGCCTTGATTGAGCCGATTTTGCCAAGTTACCAAAAGGAAGGGAAGTCCGTTTTGACCATTGCTATGGGATGTACGGGGGGGCAGCACCGTAGTGTGGCCTTTGCTAAACGCTTGGCGCAGGACTTATCCAAGACTTGGCCTGTCAATGAAGGGCATCGCGACAAAGACCGAAGAAAGGAAACGGTAAACCGTTCATGAGAAAACCAAAGATAACGGTGATTGGTGGAGGGACTGGGATCCCCGTCATTCTTAAAAGTCTGCGTGAAAAAGATGTGGAAATCGCAGCTATCGTAACGGTGGCGGATGATGGTGGTTCATCAGGTGAACTCCGAAAAAATATGCAGCAGTTGACACCGCCAGGTGATCTTCGCAATGTCCTTGTGGCCATGTCGGATATGCCTAAGTTTTATGAAAAGGTCTTTCAATACCGCTTTTCTGAGGATGCGGGAGCCTTTGCTGGCCATCCATTGGGTAATCTCATCATTGCAGGTCTGTCAGAGATGCAGGGTTCGACCTATAATGCCATGCAGTTATTGAGCAAATTTTTCCACACAACTGGGAAGATTTATCCTTCCAGTGACCATCCCTTGACCCTTCATGCAGTCTTTCAGGATGGGACAGAGGTGGCTGGAGAGAGCCATATTGCAGACCATCCAGGCATGATTGACCATGTCTATGTGACCAATACCCTCAACGATGATACGCCTCTGGCTAGCCGTCGAGTAGTGCAGACCATTCTTGAAAGTGACATGATTGTCCTCGGACCTGGTTCTCTATTTACCTCTATTTTGCCCAATATCGTGATTAAGGAAATCGGGCAGGCGCTTTTGGAAACCAAGGCAGAAATCGCTTATGTCTGCAATATCATGACCCAACGTGGGGAGACGGAACACTTTACAGATAGTGATCACGTGGAAGTCTTGCATCGTCACCTTGGCCGACCTTTTATCGACACTGTCTTGGTGAATATTGAAAAAGTTCCTCAGGAATACATGAATTCCAACCGGTTTGATGAATATTTGGTGCAGGTGGAACATGATTTTGCTGGTCTTTGTAAGCAAGTTCCGCGCGTGATTTCATCTAACTTCCTTCGTCTGGAAAATGGAGGTGCCTTCCACGATGGAGATTTGATCGTGGATGAGTTGATGCGGATTATACAGGTGAGAAAATGAGTTTCACAGTAGCAGTAAAAGAAGAAATTCTGGGTCAGCACCATCTAAGCCGGCATGAATTATCTGCCATTATCAAGATGTCTGGTAGCATCGGTCTCTCGACCTCGGGCCTAACCTTGTCTGTCGTGACAGAAAATGCCAAACTGGCTCGTCACCTCTATGAGTCCTTTCTCCATTTCTACGAAATCAAATCGGAAATCCGACACCACCAAAGAAGTAATCTTCGTAAGAATCGGGTCTATACCGTTTTTACAGATGAAAAGGTGCAGGACTTATTGAGTGATTTGCACTTGGCAGACTCTTTCTTTGGCCTGGAAACAGGTATTGATGAGGAGATTTTATCAGACGAGGAAGCCGGTCGTGCTTATCTTTGTGGCGCTTTCTTGGCAAATGGAAGCATTCGTGACCCTGAATCAGGTAAGTACCAGTTGGAAATCAGTTCGGTTTATCTGGATCACGCGCAAGGGATTGCCTCTCTTCTCCAGCAGTTTTTGCTGGATGCCAAGGTGCTTGAGCGCAAGAAGGGAGCTGTGACCTATCTCCAGCGAGCCGAAGATATTATGGACTTCTTGATTGTCATCGGAGCCATGCAGGCGCGTGATGATTTTGAGCGGGTTAAGATTTTACGAGAAACCCGTAATGACCTCAATCGGGCCAATAATGCTGAAACAGCTAATATCGCTCGGACAGTTTCTGCCAGCATGAAGACTATTAACAATATCAGTAAAATCAAAGATATCATGGGTTTAGAAAATCTGCCAGTGGATTTGCAGGAAGTAGCGCAGTTGCGGATTCAGCACCCAGACTACTCTATCCAGCAGTTGGCAGATAGTCTTAGCACTCCCCTTACAAAAAGTGGTGTCAACCACAGACTCAGAAAGATAAACAAATTAGCCGATGAACTATAAAACCACGAATCCTATGTGACTCGTGGTTCTTTTTTTATAAACTAGTAGAGTGTTTTGGTTGTACTTTTTGCTCTGGGTCAATGTAGTTGATGGCGTTGTTAACAGCGGTTGGTGCTTCTCCAAGCCCTGTTGCAATCAGGTCAATTTTTCCTTCATAGTAGCAGCAGTCACCGATAGCATAGATACCTGCTTTGCTAGATTCTTGCTTGCTATTGACGATAATCTTGTGGCGGTTGAGGTCCAGACCCCAGTTTTTNAGGTTACCAACAGAAGATTTGAAACCATAGTTGACAAAGAGGTGGTCTAGGTCAATAGTTTCTGTTTCATCAGATTTAACTTTTGTGATTTCCAACTTGTCAAGCGTTTTTCTATCTCCAAGGAGTTGGCTAGGGATGAATGGTGTCTTGATGGTCACAGATGATTCTTGCAAGGCTTGGACACTGTGTTCCATGGCGCGGAAATTATCTCTGCGGTGTACAAGGGTAGTTGGTGCAATTTTTTCAAAAGCCAAAGCCCAATCCACAGCTGAGTCTCCTCCACCAAGAATCGTCACTTTCTTACCAGCATATTGCTGGATGTTGGAAACGTGGTAGTGGATATTTTCATAGCCCTCAACGCCTTCTAGTTCCAGAGGACGTGGTTTGAAGGCACCGCCACCCATAGCGATGATAACTGTTTTAGTCAGGTGACTTCCTTTAGAAGTTGTGATGACAAATCCTTCTTCTTGTTTTTCAATCTCAAGAACCGTTTCATTGAGATGAATAGGGGTATCAAAGCCGTTTAGTTGTTCAATCAAGCGGTTGGTCAATTCTTCTCCAGTCAGATTTGGGAAACCTGGTACGTCTAGGATTTCCTTTTCAGGATAGAGAATAGCAGGTTGTCCACCTAGTTGTGGAAGAGAGTCGATGATTTGGACCTTGGCTTGGCGTAGGTGGGCATAAAAGGCTGCAAAAAGACCGACAGGACCACCACCTACAATGGTAATATCATAGAGTTGAGACATGGTTTCTCCTTTGTTTTTTCTAGTCAGTTTATTTTATCATATTTTTTCTTTAATTTAAAATGAAGTAGGATAGGGAAAAAAATGTCAGAAAAATGGTATAATAGAAAGGAACGTGTTTGGACAGAGAGGAGACAGCAGATGAACTTTCAACAATTATCCAACCTGCAATATTGGACTAGCTTGTTTTCTAGTCCTTGGAGTATTGCCATCAATGTGTTTGATATTTTGATTGTGGCCTATATTTTATATCGTTTTACAAAAGCGATAGCTGGCACCAAGATTATGATTTTGGTGCGTGGGGTCGTGATTTTTGTATTAGCCCAGGTTGTGGCCAATATCCTTGGTTTAACAACGATTTCTTGGTTGATTAATCAAATTATCACCTATGGAGTTATTGCTGCGGTTGTTATCTTTTCTCCAGAGATTCGGACTGGTTTGGAACGCTTGGGAAGGGCGACAGATTTCTTTTCTACTGCTCAAATTAGTGCAGAGGAGCAAATGATTCGTGCCTTTGTCAAGTCGGTTGAATATATGAGTCCTCGTAAGATTGGTGCTCTGGTTGCCATCCAACGAGTTCGGACCTTACAAGAATACATTGCGACAGGGATTCCTTTGGATGCCAATATTTCAGCTGAACTCCTTATTAATATCTTTATCCCCAACACTCCCCTACACGATGGTGCTGTGATTATCAGAGAAAATCGAATAGCAGTAACCTCTGCCTATCTTCCCTTGACAGAAAGCACAGGGATTTCCAAGGAATTTGGGACCAGACACCGGGCGGCTATCGGTTTGTCAGAAGTATCCGATGCCTTGACCTTCATCGTCTCAGAGGAAACAGGAGGCATTTCTATTACCTATAACGGTGTTTTCAAGCACGACTTGACGATTGAAGAATTTGAAGCAGAGCTACGAGCAATTCTTTTGCCGGCTGTTGAGGAAAAAGTCAGTTTCAAGGATCGTTTGCTAGGAGGTTGGAAATATGAGAAAAAATAGTCTATATATCATTTCATCTCTCTTTTTTGCTTGTGTCTTATTCATTTATGCAACGTCAACCAACTTTCAAAATAGCAATACCGCAAGGCAGGTCAAATCAGAAACCTACACCAATACGATAACGAACGTTCCTATCGATATTCACTATGATAATGACCAGTATTTCATTAGTGGATTTGCATCAGAAGTTTCAGTGATATTAACCGGAGCTAATCGTGTGACCTTGGCCAGCGAAATGCAGGAGAGCACTCGTAAGTTTAAGGTCACAGCGGATTTGACGGATGCCAGTGTTGGAACGATTGAAGTTCCCTTGAATATTGAAAATCTTCCAAGCGGATTGACCGCTGTGGCAACGCCTCAAAAGATTACAGTGAAAGTTGGGAAGAAGGTTAAGCGAGATGGGATGATTGTTGTGCCACAAGTTGACCAAAGCCAGATTGATTCCAAGCTACAAATTGATAGTGTAACCGTGTCAAACGAACGAGTTTCTGTCACAACTGACCAAGAAACACTAGCTAAAATTGATCGTATTATTGCGCTTTTACCAACTAGCGAACGGATAACAGGTAATTACAGTGGTTCAGTACCTTTGCAGGCAATCGACCGTAATGGTGTTGTCTTACCAGCGGTGATTACTCCATTTGATACGACAATGAAGGTCACTACAAAACCTGTGGGTACAAGTTCAAACACATCAAATTCAACTACAAGCAGTTCGTCGGAGACATCTTCGTCAACGAAAGCAACTAGTTCAAAAACGAATTAAAAATAGGAAAAGGATTTTATAAAAATGGGTAAATATTTTGGGACTGATGGAGTCCGTGGAGAAGCTAACGTAGAATTAACGCCAGAATTGGCCTTTAAACTAGGACGTTTTGGAGGCTATGTTCTTAGCCAACATGAAACGGAAGCACCGAAAGTTTTTGTAGGACGTGATACACGTATTTCTGGGGAAATGTTAGAATCTGCCTTGGTGGCAGGTCTCCTCTCTGTAGGGATTCACGTCTACAAACTTGGTGTCCTTGCAACACCAGCAGTAGCTTACTTGGTAAAAACTGAGGGAGCCAGTGCAGGTGTCATGATTTCTGCTAGCCATAACCCAGCCCTTGATAATGGAATTAAGTTCTTTGGTGGTGATGGTTTCAAACTAGATGACGAAAAAGAAGCAGAAATTGAAGCCTTGCTAGACGCTGCAGAAGACACTCTGCCACGTCCAAGTGCAGAAGGCTTGGGAACCTTGGTAGATTATCCAGAAGGCTTGCGTAAGTATGAAGGCTACCTTGTTTCAACTGGAACTCCTCTTGATGGAATGAAGGTTGCCTTGGATACAGCCAATGGTGCAGCTTCTACAAGTGCCCGTCAAATCTTTGCAGATCTTGGTGCTCAATTAACTGTTATCGGGGAAACACCAGATGGTCTTAACATCAACCTTAATGTTGGTTCAACCCACCCAGAAACCCTTCAAGAAGTGGTCAAAGAAAGTAGCTCAGCTATTGGTTTGGCCTTTGACGGAGACAGTGACCGCTTGATTGCTGTTGATGAAAATGGTGAGATCGTCGATGGTGATAAGATTATGTACATCATCGGGAAATACCTTTCTGAAAAAGGACAATTGGCCCAAAATACAATCGTGACAACCGTTATGTCTAACCTTGGTTTCCACAAGGCCTTGGACCGTGAAGGCATTAACAAGGCAGTCACTGCAGTTGGCGATCGTTACGTTGTTGAAGAAATGAGAAAATCAGGCTACAACCTTGGTGGTGAACAGTCTGGTCACGTTATCTTGATGGATTACAATACAACAGGTGATGGTCAATTATCAGCTGTCCAATTGACAAAAATCATGAAGGAAACTGGTAAGAGCTTGTCAGAGTTGGCAGCAGAAGTAACCATCTATCCACAAAAATTAGTCAATATCCGAGTGGAAAATGCCATGAAGGAAAAGGCTATGGAAGTGACAGCTATTAAGGATATCATTGAGAAGATGGAAGCTGAAATGGCAGGCAATGGCCGTATCCTAGTACGCCCAAGTGGAACAGAACCCCTCTTGCGTGTCATGGCAGAAGCGCCTACAACAGAAGAAGTAGACTACTATGTTGATACCATCGCAGACGTAGTTCGAGCTGAAATTGGGATTGACTAAATCCTAGAAAACTAGATGAAAATAAAAAATTATGGTACAATAGCTTATAATATTGTAGCCGAGGGAGAAAGACATGAATCTTAAACGTGAACAAGAATTTGTTAGTCAGTATCATTTTGATGCGCGTAATTTTGAATGGGAAAATGAAAATGGAGCCCCTGAAACTAAGGTGGATGTGAACTTCCAATTAATTCAACATGACCAAGAAAATCAAGTGACTTCCTTGATTGTTGTCTTGAGTTTTATGATTGTATTTGATAAATTTGTCATCAGTGGAACCATTTCACAGGTGAACCATATCGATGGTCGTATTGTTAACGAACCAAGTGAATTGAACCAAGAAGAAGTGGAAACCTTGGCTCGTCCATGTTTGAACATGCTCAACCGTTTGACTTACGAAGTAACTGAAATTGCATTAGACTTACCAGGAATCAATTTGGAGTTCTAATATGAAATTAGCTGTTATCACAGATTCCTCTGCCTATCTTAGTGCAGAGGCCTTGCAAAGAGAAGATTTATTTGTCTTGGATATTCCTGTCAATATTGATGGTGAAGAGTATGTCGAAGGCATCAATCTGACTGCTGAGGAATTTTACCAAAAAATGTCTCAGGCTTCTGAATTGCCTAAGACTAGTCAACCAAGTATTGCCAAGTTAGATGAGATTCTAACTTCGCTCAAAGAACAAGGTTATACCCATGCTTTGGGGCTTTTCCTATCTTCTGGAATTTCAGGTTTTTACCAAAATATCCAGTACATGGTCGATGATTATGAGGGATTAACCATTGCCTTCCCAGACACTTTGATTACAAGTGCTCCTCTGGGTATCATGGTTGAAAGTGTCTTTAACTGGCGAGACCAGGGTGATGACTTTGCCATTATTCAGGATAAGCTAGCTATTCAGATTAGTCATACATCTGCTTTCATCATGGTGGATGACTTGGACCACTTGGTTAAAGGTGGACGCCTTTCAAATGGAGCTGCTATTTTGGGCAATCTGTTAAGCATTAAGCCAATTCTTTATTTCAACGACCAAGGTGTGATTGAAGTGTACGAAAAAGTCCGTACTGAAAAGAAAGCAACCAAGCGCTTAATTGAGATTATCAAGGAAGCCACAGCTTCAGGCCAATACCGTATCATTGTCATTCACGGAAATGCTCCTGAAAAGGCTGAGGAATTGCGTCAACACTTGCTTGAGTCTGGAGGGGGTACGGATATTTCACTTGCTACATTTGGTAGTGTCATTGGAACACACCTAGGAGCAGGAAGCATTGCTTTAGGTTATATACCAGTGATTTAGTTGGCGCTTCTAGGCTAGTTAAGAAATAGCAATTGAACACGGACTACCTGCCTCTCGAAAAAAGATGCCTGTCTTGCCTTTCATGGAAAGTCAGCGCCACCCCCTATTTTTTACGGGCAGCTAAGATCCTTTGTATCTTGATAATTGAACACGCCTTGAGCACTGTGTGAAAAATATAGTTCTTCCAAGGAGGAGACACTCCTTGATTAGAACTCCTATTTTCACTTTGTGTTCCTACAGGCTTTGTATCTTAAATAGGAGTAAAGATGAGTATTCGAGTAATTATTGCTGGTTTTAAGGGAAAGATGGGCCAGGCTGCTTGTCAGATGGTCTTGGTTGATCCAGACTTGGACTTAGTGGCAGTTTTAGATCCTTTTGAGCCTGAGTCAGAATGGCAGGGTATTCCTGTTTTCAAGGATAAGACTGATTTAGCAGGCTTTGAAGCGGATGTCTGGGTAGACTTTACTACACCAGCCGTTGCCTATGAAAACACACGCTTTGCTCTTGAAAATGGCTTTGCTCCAGTAGTTGGAACAACTGGTTTCACGAGTGAAGAAATTGCAGAGCTAAAAGCATTCTCTCGTGCTCAAGATTTGGGTGGCCTGATCGCTCCTAACTTTGCCTTGGGTGCTGTTTTACTCATGCAATTTGCAAGGCAGGCTGCTAAATATTTCCCAAATGTGGAGATTATCGAGCTCCATCATGACAAGAAAAAGGATGCTCCGAGTGGAACAGCTATTAAAACAGCTGAGTTAATGGCAGAAGTTCGAGAGTCTATCCAGCAAGGTGCGCCTGATGAGGAAGAATTGATTGCAGGAGCTCGTGGTGCTAACTTTGATGGCATGCGGATCCATTCAGTGCGTTTGCCAGGCTTGGTAGCCCATCAGGAAGTCATCTTTGGCAATCAGGGAGAAGGATTGACCCTCCGTCATGACTCCTATGATCGCAGCTCCTTCATGACAGGGGTGAATTTGGGAATTAAAGAAGTTGTCAAGCGTCATGAGCTTGTCTATGGATTAGAACACTTATTATGAGATTAACGCAAATGCCTTCTGAATTTCAGAAGGCTTTACCAGTATTAGAAAAAATCAAAGAAGCAGGTTTTGAGGCCTATTTTGTTGGGGGCTCTGTTCGAGATGCCATCCTCAATCGTCCTATCCATGATGTGGATATTGCGACGTCTTCTTATCCAGAGGAGACCAAGCAGATTTTTCCGCGAACAGCCGATATCGGAATTGAGCATGGAACTGTCTTGGTCTTAGATGGGGATGAGGAGTATGAGGTAACCACCTTTCGTACAGAGGATGTCTATGTGGACTATCGCAGACCCAGTGCGGTCTCCTTTGTGCGCTCGCTAGAAGAAGACCTCAAACGCCGTGATTTCACAGTCAATGCCTTTGCTTTGGATGAGACGGGGGAAATCATTGACTTGTTCCATGGCTTAGAAGATTTAGAAAATCAAGTTTTGCGGGCGGTTGGAGTAGCTAGTGAGCGTTTCAACGAAGATGCTTTGCGGATTATGCGTGGCTTCCGTTTTCAGGCCAGTCTTGGCTTTGAGCTTGAGTCAGAAACATTTAAAGCTATGAAGACTTTGACGCCACTTTTGGAGAAAATTTCTGTAGAGCGTACCTTCGTTGAGTTTGATAAACTCTTGCTGGCTCCATTTTGGAGAAGGGGCTTGGCTTCCATGATTGAGAGTCAAGCTTATGATTATCTCCCTGATATGGCAGCTAGCCAGGACAAGCTTAACAGACTGTTTGAGTTAGAGACCGATTTTACTTTTGAATCCTCTGAACAAGCCTGGGCGGCTCTACTGTGGGCTTTGGATATTGAAAATGCGCAGCCCTTTTTGAAGGCTTGGAAGACCTCACGCCAGTTTGCTAAGCAAGTTCAGGATTTACTGACTATTTTGGCCTTGCGTGAAAAGGGAGAATTGAGCAAGCGCGATTGTTACCGCTTTGACTTGGATTTGCTTTTACAGGCTGAAAATCTTCGTCAGGCTCAGGGAAAACCAGTCAACCCACAAGCCATAACAGAAACCTACCAGAGCTTGACTATTCATGATAAGAAAGAAATTCAAATCAACGGTGGTATTTTGATCAAGGAATATGACTATCAGCCGGGACCAGACTTGGGAGAGATTTTAACAGAGATTGAGTATGCCATTGTCGATGGAGAATTGGAAAATGACCGTCAAGCCATCCATGCTTATCTAAGGGAGAAAAAATGAGTGATTTTATCGTTGAAAAACTAAGTAAATCCGTCGGTGACAAGATCGTTTTTAAGGATATTTCCTTTATTATCCATGACTTGGATAGAATTGGTCTAATCGGTGTCAATGGGACTGGTAAGACTACCCTTTTGGATGTTCTTTCTGGTGTTTCTGGCTTTGATGGGGATGTCAGTCCCTTTTCAGCTAAGAATGATTACCAGATTGGTTACTTGACTCAAGATCCTGATTTTGATGATTGCAAGACCGTTTTGGATACGGTTCTATCAAGCGATCTCAAGGAAATCCAGCTCATTCGTGAGTACGAGTTGATCATGCTCAACTACAGTGAGGACAAGCAGGTACGTTTGGAACGGGTTATGGCTGAAATGGACTCTCTCCAAGCTTGGGAAATTGAGAGTCAGGTCAAGACCGTTCTCAGTAAGCTAGGGATTCAGGACTTGTCGACTCCTGTTGGGGAATTGTCAGGTGGTCTGAGAAGACGAGTTCAGTTGGCGCAAGTTCTTCTTGGCAACCACGACCTCTTGCTACTGGATGAGCCAACCAACCATCTGGATATTGCAACTATCGAGTGGCTGACCCTCTTTTTGAAAAATTCCAAGAAGACCGTCCTTTTTATCACCCACGATCGTTATTTCTTAGATGCGCTGTCAACACGGATTTTCGAGTTGGATCGAGCTGGTTTGATGGAATATCAGGGGAATTATCAGGACTATGTTCGCCTCAAGGCAGAACAGGACGAGCGCGATGCGGCTCTTCTCCACAAAAAGGAACAACTTTATAAGCAAGAATTAGCCTGGATGCGCAGGCAACCGCAGGCGCGTGCGACCAAGCAACAGGCTCGTATTAATCGTTTCCATGACTTGAAGAAAGAAGTTTCAGGTGGAGTTGCTGAGACAGACTTGACCATGAACTTTGAGACCAGTCGAATTGGGAAAAAAGTCATCGAGTTTCAGGATGTTTCTTTTGCCTATGAAAACAAGCCTATTTTGCAAAATTTTAATCTCTTGGTGCAGGCCAAAGACCGTATCGGAATTGTTGGGGACAACGGTGTTGGAAAATCAACCCTGCTTAACCTGATTGCAGGCAGTCTTAAGCCGACAGCAGGTCAAGTTGTGATAGGGGAAACTGTTCGCATTGCCTATTTCTCTCAGCAAATCGAGGGCTTAGATGAAAGCAAGCGAGTGATCAATTACCTGCAGGAAGTGGCAGAGGAGGTTAAGACCAGCGGTGGTTCTATGACTTCCATCGCTGAGTTGCTGGAGCAGTTCCTCTTCCCACGTTCAACGCATGGAACCTTGATTGAGAAATTGTCTGGTGGAGAGAAAAAACGCCTTTATCTCCTCAAACTGCTCCTTGAAAAACCAAATGTTCTTCTCTTGGACGAGCCAACCAATGATCTAGACATTGCGACCTTGACAGTTTTGGAGAATTTTTTGCAAGGCTTTGCAGGTCCTGTCTTGACAGTTAGCCATGACCGTTATTTCTTGGATAAGGTAGCAACCAAGATTCTCGCTTTTGAGGATGGCAAGATTCGTCCTTTCTTTGGTCATTACACCGACTACCTTGATGAAAAAACCTTTGAAACAGATATAGTCAATCAAGTGCAAAAGGCCGAAAAGGAAAAAGTGGTCAAGGTCCGTGAAGACAAGAAACGCATGACCTATCAAGAAAAGCAGGAGTGGGCAAGCATTGAAGGCGATATTGAAGCCTTGGAAAACCGTATCGCTGCGATTGAAGAGGAAATGCAGGCTAACGGCTCTGATTTTGGTAAGCTAGCGACTCTTCAAAAAGAACTAGATGAGAAGAATGAAGCACTCCTTGAAAAATACGAACGCTATGAGTATTTAAGTGAGTTAGCATGACTGAAGAAAAAGTCATTAAATGTAGTCCCAAGAAAATCATTTGGAACACCTTGTTTGCCTTGGCTTCAGCACTTTTATTGTTGTTAGCTCTCTATTATTTCCATTCGCATTCGCAAAAGGGGACCAGACTTCATACGATAAGTCTTTTGTTAATGCTGGCTTTACTTTTTTATGTTGGAGTAGGAGTTTATCTGACTTACAGACTTTTAAGTTCGGACAAGGAATATTTGAGATTTACTGTTCAGGGATTTTACTACAAACCGAATCCAAAGAAATCCAGTCATTTCTATGCTTGGGCTGATGTAGAGGAATTTTCTTTCTCTCGGATTCGAGGGAAGTATAGGAATTCCTATCAGATTGAAGTTTATTTTAAAAACAAGGAAAATGAGAAATCCCAATCACTTCTATCTATACTGAAGAGAAGGTGTTTCCCTTTTCATCAGTCAGCAGATTTGAACATCCCTATCTTTCTACTAGATGTAGGTCTTCCTGAAAGGGTATACGAGATCATGAAGTACTATGAAAGAGAATGGCGTATCGAACAAAATCGTCAAGCAAGAAAACAGACAAAACAAGCTTCGAAAGCCAAATCTTAAAAACAGCGATAAGCCAGATTAGGTTTAAGAAAACCAATCAAAAAGCCCTATCCACTGGATAGGGTTACTGTTTGTCTTCTTTTTTAGTTTCTTGGTGAAAGATATTTTGCCAAGTTTCGTGGCGACGCCAGATACTGGTATGGACAATTCCGTCCAATTCATAGCTGATGAGTTTTGTTTTCTGACTGATGGAAGTGATTTGGATGTCCTTGATAGCAGAATTCAAGTCTTTTTCGGCTTTATAGGCCTCTTTATTCATCTGTTCTCCATCTTGACGAATATAGACAAAATCGTCAGCCAAGAGTTCTTCCAGTTGATTTCCCTGATCAATCAATTGTTCGCGCATAAGCAATTTTTTGTAGACATTGTCTAAAATCTCATCCTCAGGAATTGGTGCTGGCTCGATATGGACATCGGTATCAAAGACGCCAAAACGTTCCTCCAGCATAGACTCGACTTGATCCGCGATTTCATGACTCTCAAAAACAGACAAGTCAGGATTCATTTCTAGTGTAATATCAAGGTAAATGTTGCTACCGTAGGTGCGACCTCTTTGAGATTTAACCTTGCTAATTTTGGGAATTTCCATAATGGCTTTTTGATAGTCCTCAAGCAGACGGTCGTCAAAGCCATCTGAAAGACTAAAGGAAGACTCGATAAAGATATCATAGGCAGTCTTCAAGATAAAGAAAGTGATGATAATGGCAACCAGTTTATCCACAATGGGATAATTGAAACTGCTAGCTAGGATGGCAATAGTAGTACCGAGTGAGGTAACAGCATCAGAAAGATTGTCCTTTGCTGCGGCCTTCAGTGCTTTGGAGTTGGATTTCTTACTGAGGCGAGTATTGTAGAGATAAACCACAAACATGATCGCTGCAGACATAATTCCTAGAGTTGCACCCAGAGGATCAATGACCGTTTCTTCACGACTGAGAATCTTCTGAATGGTATCCCTTAGGACATCGAATCCGACATAGAACATGATGATAGAAGTGATTAAGCTAGCCAAATCCTCAATCTTCCAGTGGCCAAAACGGTGGTCTCGGTCAGCAGGCTGGCGCGCCATTCGAATCCCAATCAAGAGAGCAATATTTCCAATGATGTCCGACACGTTGTTGAAACCATCGGCTACCAAACTGGATGAATGAAGAAGGTGACCAGTTGCTAATTTCGCTGCAGACAAGATCAAATAGGTCGAAATGCTGATAATGGCCCCACGCTCAGCTAACTTGAGATTTGAGATAGATTGCTTCATTCAACTTCCTTTCTAGTCACATAGCATTTTACCATTATACTGGTTTTCAAGGGAAAATTCAAATAAGGCAGTTTTTACTCTTTGAAAACTTTTCAAAATTTGGTATAATAGTACTACTCAAGGGAGTAGCTGGCAGAAACCTGTGATAGTGTCGTCATTCCGAATTTTATACTGAAAAGTATGCTTTCCGGCACTATCTTAAACAGCGAGACTTGTTATGATTAACAGGTCTCTTTTTGTTTGTCGTGAAAAGATGCGATGAGGGAAAAGAGAGTCTGTTTTGCACACAATGTCAAGGAGGAGACACATGTCAAAAGAACAAAAACGCCAAGCGTTTTACACTCAGAGTCCTGAAGAGGTCTTGAATGCTGTAGATGCGACCGAGCAAGGTTTGTCATCAAGTGAGGCGGAAAAGCGCCTTGCAGAATTTGGCCACAATGAACTCGAAGAAGGCGAGAAACGATCAATCCTGGTCAAATTTATCGAGCAATTTAAGGATTTAATGATTATCATACTAGTTGCGGCAGCAATCTTGTCAGTTGTGACTTCTGGTGGGGAAGATATCGCAGATGCCATTATCATTTTAGCCGTGGTTATCATTAACGCTGCCTTTGGTGTTTACCAAGAAGGAAAAGCAGAAGAAGCTATCGAAGCCCTCAAATCCATGTCTAGTCCAGCTGCCCGCGTTCTTCGTGATGGGCATATGGCGGAGATTGACTCTAAAGAATTGGTACCAGGAGATATTGTTGCTCTCGAAGCAGGTGACGTGGTGCCAGCAGACCTACGTTTGCTAGAAGCCAACTCTCTTAAAATAGAAGAAGCAGCTCTTACAGGTGAGTCTGTGCCAGTCGAAAAAGACTTGACAGTTGAACTTGCTGCAGATGCTGGTATTGGTGACCGTGTCAACATGGCCTTCCAAAACTCTAACGTAACCTATGGTCGCGGTCTGGGTGTTGTTGTCAATACAGGGATGTATACTGAAGTCGGTCACATCGCAGGTATGCTTCAAGACGCTGATGAGACTGATACACCCCTCAAACAAAACTTGAATAACCTTTCTAAGGTCTTGACCTATGCTATCTTGGTCATTGCCCTTGTTACTTTTGTAGTTGGTGTTTTCATTCAAGGTAAAAATCCACTTGGTGAGTTGATGACCTCTGTTGCGCTTGCCGTTGCAGCTATCCCAGAAGGACTCCCAGCTATCGTAACTATCGTTCTTGCCCTTGGTACTCAAGTTTTGGCCAAACGAAACTCAATCGTTCGTAAGTTGCCAGCAGTAGAAACACTTGGTTCAACTGAAATCATTGCTTCTGATAAGACTGGTACGCTGACTATGAACAAGATGACCGTCGAAAAAGTCTTCTACGATGCAGTTCTACATGACTCAGCTGATGACATTGAACTGGGTCTTGAAATGCCGCTGCTTCGTTCAGTTGTCTTGGCCAATGATACGAAAATTGATGTGGAAGGCAACCTGATTGGTGACCCTACTGAAACAGCCTTCATCCAGTATGCCTTGGACAAGGGTTATGATGTCAAAGGTTTCTTAGAGAAATATCCTCGTGTGGCTGAGTTGCCATTTGATTCTGAACGTAAGCTCATGTCAACAGTTCACCCATTGCCAGATGGTAAATTCCTTGTAGCAGTCAAGGGTGCGCCAGACCAACTCTTAAAACGTTGTGTTCTTCGTGATAAGGCTGGGGATATTGCTCCGATTGATGAAAAGGTTACAAACCTCATTCATACAAACAACTCTGAAATGGCCCACCAAGCCTTGCGTGTCCTTGCTGGTGCTTATAAGATTATCGATAGCATTCCAGAAAATCTCACTTCTGAAGAGCTTGAAAATGATTTAATCTTCACTGGTTTGATTGGGATGATTGACCCTGAACGTCCTGAGGCAGCTGAGGCTGTTCGTGTAGCCAAGGAAGCTGGCATCCGTCCAATCATGATTACGGGTGACCACCAAGACACTGCAGAAGCTATTGCTAAACGTTTGGGAATCATCGATGCAAATGATACCGAAGGCCACGTTTTAACTGGTGCTGAGCTCAATGAACTATCTGATGAAGACTTTGAAAAAGTCGTTGGTCAATACTCTGTTTATGCCCGTGTATCTCCAGAACACAAGGTTCGTATCGTCAAGGCTTGGCAGAAACAAGGTAAGGTTGTTGCCATGACAGGTGACGGTGTCAATGATGCGCCAGCTCTGAAAACAGCCGATATCGGTATCGGTATGGGAATCACTGGTACAGAGGTTTCTAAGGGGGCTTCTGACATGATCCTTGCAGATGATAACTTTGCGACTATTATCGTTGCAGTTGAAGAAGGACGTAAGGTCTTCTCAAACATTCAAAAGACTATTCAGTACCTACTTTCTGCCAATACTGCTGAAGTATTAACCATCTTCTTATCTACCTTGTTTGGTTGGGATGTCTTGCAACCAGTTCATCTTTTGTGGATCAACTTGGTAACCGATACTTTCCCAGCTATCGCTCTTGGTGTTGAGCCAGCTGAGCCTGGTGTCATGAACCATAAACCACGTGGACGCAAGGCAAGCTTCTTCTCAGGTGGTGTTTTGAGTTCTATCATCTATCAAGGTGTACTCCAAGCAACTATTGTTATGAGTGTTTATGGTCTTGCGATTGCTTACCCAGTTCATGTGGGTGACAATCATGCCATTCATGCAGATGCCCTAACTATGGCCTTTGCAACCCTTGGTTTAATTCAGCTCTTCCATGCTTATAATGTCAAGTCTGTTTACCAATCCATCTTGACAGTTGGACCATTCAAGTCTAAGACCTTCAACTGGTCTATCTTGGTATCCTTCATCCTTCTCATGGCAATAATCGTCGTAGAACCACTTGAAGGAATTTTCCACGTAACCAAACTAGACTTGTCTCAATGGGGAATCGTCATGGCTGGAAGCTTCTCAATGATTATTATCGTCGAAATTGTCAAGTTTGTTCAACGTAAACTTGGCTTTGATAAGAATGCGATTTAAGGGAGGTTTCGGATGTCAGCTTATCAATTACCGACCGTATGGCAGGATGAAGCTAGTAATCAAGGAGCCTTTACAGGATTAAATAGACCAACAGCAGGTGCCCGTTTCGAACAAAACTTGCCAAAAGGAGAACAAGCTTTTCAACTGTATTCGCTGGGAACACCAAATGGTGTGAAAGTCACTATCTTATTGGAAGAATTACTAGAAGCTGGTTTTGAGCAAGCGGCTTACGACTTGTATAAGATTTCTATTATGGATGGGGATCAATTCGGTTCAGACTTTGTAAAGCTTAATCCAAATTCAAAGATTCCAGCCTTGTTGGACCAGTCAGGGACTGAAGAAGTGAGAGTCTTTGAGTCTGCTCATATTCTTCTATACCTTGCTGAGAAATTTGGAGCCTTTTTACCAAGTAATCCTGTGGAAAAGGTAGAAGTTTTAAATTGGCTATTCTGGCAAGCAGGTGCTGCACCTTTTCTAGGTGGGGGATTTGGCCACTTCTTTAATTATGCTCCTGAAAAATTGGAATATCCAATTAATCGTTTTACGATGGAAGTGAAACGTCAGTTGGATTTATTGGATAAGGAATTGGCTCAGAAACCGTATATTGCTGGAAATGACTATACGATTGCAGATATCGCTATCTGGTCTTGGTATGGACAGTTAGTTCAAGGAAAACTTTACCAAGGTTCTGCAAAATTTTTAGATGCCTCAAGTTATCAGAATCTAGTAAACTGGGCAGAAAAAATTGCCAACCGTCCAGCTGTTAAGCGTGGTATGGAAGTAACTTATAAAGAAATTAAATAGCAAAAAAAGTCATCTTCGGATGGCTTTTTGCTACAGTTGAGGGAAAGGGCTTGCAGTTGTCGGCTTTTGTGCTATAATTGCTATAATATAGTAAAAAGAAAGAGGAGTGAGCAGAAGTGGAAAAGAAAATTGTGAAGGATATTTTGTTTTTATCTCAGGTATCTCAGCCGGCAAGTCAGGAAGACCTTTATCTTGCCAAAGATTTGCAGGATACGCTTTTAGCAAATCGTGAGACTTGTGTCGGTCTGGCTGCCAATATGATTGGGGTGCAGAAGCGCGTGATTATTTTTAATCTGGGCTTGGTTCCTATGGTCATGTTTAACCCAGTGCTCCTGTCCTCTGAAGGATCTTATGAGACAGAGGAAGGTTGTTTGTCCTTGGTAGGTGTGAGACCTACTAGGCGTTATGAAACTATAAGGGTTGCCTATCGTGACAGCAAGTGGCAGGAACAGACCATTACCTTGACAGGCTTCCCAGCTCAGATTTGCCAGCATGAACTGGATCACTTGGAAGGACGAATCATTTAGGAGGAAAGCAAATGAAACGAATAGTCTTTGAACTTATTTTTATCGCAACGACCTGGTATATCTTTTTACCGCCTCTTAACCTGACCAGCTGGGAATTTCTCTTTTTCCTCTGTGGACATTTGCTGGTTGTAGCAGTCTTATTTGGCTTTGGCAAGGGAATCAATCTGGTTAAAACGGTTCATGTGCGCCACGGCAAGGCAGAAGCTGCCTTAAATCTAGAGGGTTTCAAAATCAATCGGTTAGGGAAAATCCTTTTAGCTTCTATTGGAGGAATTCTTCTCTTGGCAGCTTTGGTTTCCTTGGTGACTTCCAGCATTTTTCAGGCTAAGAATTATGCCAATGTAGTCACGGTTACTGAAAAAGACTTTAGTGAATTTCCTAAGACTGATACCAGTAAGGTTCCTATTTTAGATAGAAGTACTGCTGAAAAAATTGGAGACCGCTACTTGGGTTCCCTAACAGATAAGGTGTCGCAATACGTAGCGGCAGATACCTATACCCAACTGACGATTGATGGGAAGCCTTATCGGGTTACACCCTTAGAATACGCAGATCCTATCAAGTGGTTTAATAATCAAGCCAAGGGAATCGGCGAGTATATCAAGGTGGACATGGTAACTGGTAATGCGGATTTGGTGGACTTGAAGACACCAATTAAGTATTCGGACTCGGAGTATTTTAACCGCGATGTCAAGCGTCACTTGCGCTTGAAGTACCCAACCAAGATCTTCAAAACTCCATCTTTTGAGGTGGACGATGAGGGCAATCCTTTCTATGTAGCAACCGTTTACCAAAAGCAATTTGGGCTTGCGGTTCCTCGTCCTGTTTCAGTCATTATCTTGGATGCTACAAATGGAGAAACCAAGGAATACAGCTTGTCAGATGTTCCAGAATGGGTGGACAGGGTTTATCCAGCTGAGGAAACCATTGAGCAAATTAACTACAACGGCAAGTACAAGGACGGTTTCTGGAATGCTATGATTTCCAAGAAAAACGTGACCCAGACTACCAAGGGATATAATTATTTGTCTATCGGTAATGACATCTACCTCTACACAGGTGTGACGTCGGCCAATGCAGATGAAAGTAATCTTGGTTTTATCCTTGAAAATATGCGGACAGGAGAAATCACTAAGTATAGCTTGGCTTCTGCGACCGAAGAATCAGCCCGTGAATCAGCCGAAGGTGCTGTTCAGGAGAAATCCTACAAGTCAACCTTCCCAATCCTCATCAACATCAATGACAAGCCTCTCTACATCATGGGCTTGAAGGACAATGCTGGCTTGGTCAAAGAGTACGCTTTGGTAGACGCAGTCGAGTACCAAAATGTTATCGTAGCCACCACTGTGGAAGAACTGCTCAGCAAGTACGCCAACAAAAACGATCTTGAAATTGATAATGAAACCACAGAAAGTATCAAGGGTGTGGTAGCAGACCTCAAATCAGCTGTTATCAAGGGAGACACCGTCTACTTCTTTAAAGTTGATGGCAAGATTTACAAGGTTAAGGCCTCAGTATCAGATGACCTGCCTTACCTTGAAAATGGTAAAAACTTTGAAGGTCAAGTAGGAAAAGACAATTATCTCAAGACCTTTAAAGTTCAGTAAAAACAGCTTTATTTAAGAAGTATATGCTATAGTAAGGTAAATTAATACTAATGGAGGACAAACAAATGGGTTTTTATGTGATGATTGCTTCAATGCTACTCGGACTGCTCGCTTTGAAGATAGGTTTTTCTCAGTTCAAGGAGAAAAAAGATAAATTCCTATCTATCTTAACAAGTTTAGCTGGCATAGCCCTTGTTCTCGTGGCTGTCTGGTTAGGATGGCCCAAATAAACAGAGAAACCTCGGTCAAACCGAGGTTTTTCAGATGAATTTCTTGGTAGTGGATAAAAAATATGCTACACTATTAATATGAAAATTTTAATCCCTACAGCAAAAGAAATGAATACAGATTTGCCAAGTATTGAAGCCGCTCCTTTAAAACCAGAAAGTCAGGCCGTGCTGAATGCCTTGGCCCTCTATTCTGCTAGTCAATTGGAGAGTTTTTACAAAGTTTCAGCCGAGAAAGCTGCGGAAGAATTTCAAAATATCAAAGCTTTGAAAAGGCAAACTGCTCAACACTACCCAGCCTTGAAACTTTTTGATGGGCTTATGTACCGCCATATCAAGCGAGATAAATTGACCGAGGCAGAACAAGCCTATCTTGAAAATCATGTCTTCATTACCTCGGCTTTGTACGGAGTCGTTCCAGCCTTGTCACCTATGGCACCTCACCGTTTGGACTTTTTGATGAAGTTAAAAGTCGCTGGTAAGACTTTAAAGAGTCATTGGAAAGCAGCCTATGATGAAGCTGTGAAGCAGGAAGAAGTGATTTTCTCTCTCTTGTCATCAGAGTTTGAGACTGTATTTTCTAAGGAAATCAGAGAAAAGATGGTAACCTTCAAATTTATGAAGGATAGAGGTGGTCAACTGAAGATTCACTCAACTATTTCCAAGAAAGCACGTGGTGCCTTTCTAACGTCTCTGATAGAAAATCAAGTGCAGACGGTGGAGGAAGCTCGTCGCTTAAGCTTTGCAGGATTTGCCTACAGAGAAGACCTGTCCCATCAACAGGAATTGGTTTTTGTTAAGGAAGTATAAATAAGGATAAAAGAAGAAAACCCAGCATGGAAAGTCGTGCTGAGTTTTTTAGTTTATAAAGTATTGGATATATGAATCTCATTTGATAAAGTGTTGAGGTGATTAACCAAATCCATGATTGACAGATGGTTTCGGCAAATAAACTTCTTAGTAATTCCTGGAATATAGAAATTAGACACGATGATATCGTAATCTGTCTGATTTAAAATCTCAGGACTTGTTTTCAATTCATCCCAAATATCGAAGGTAAAGCGGTTATTACAGTAATAGGAAAGCATATCAACAAAGGTAAGGGATATCGCATGGTCAAAGTTACTGATAATCAAAACCTTGATAGGTGGTCGATTTTCTAACAACTGAGTAGAGAGGTGTTCAGCATGGGTTAAGATGGTGTACATCAAGTGTTCCAACTGTTCAGGATGATCATGCTGTCCAATTGCCTGACGATATTGGGCCAGTTCTTGACGTGCACTTCCCATAAAGTCTGGGAAGTAAACTTCAAATTTTTTAATCGTCAATGCTTTTTGTTCAAATAAGATTGGGGTAGAAAAGATTTCCTGTCTTTCAAAGAAAGCAGTGTTGTGTAAATGCCAAATCAGCTCATCGTGGTTGGTAAAAGTAATCTTATATTGTTTTGATAGGCGTTCTAATATTTGACTAAGTAATTGGTGAGAGTATCTTGCTTCACTGTTTTCTTCTAAAGAGTTGAAGAATTCTTGAGGATCTAAGAAAATGTTACTTTGAATAAAGGAAATAAAAATTTGTGCAATGATATCTGGAGTCATTTCAAGTTCAAATACTTGAGAGAAATGTCCTAGTACCTCTTCAAAATTTGGAATATTCATCAAAAGAGGATAGTATTCATCGTTAAAATGATTTGGTACATCGATGAAATGGCCATTTTTGATGCGGTAAATACTGATAGCTATCATCAATTTGTACATTCTATAAATTGAAAATCGCATCGGGTAATTCGTGATTTTATAGAAGAAATCAGCAAACTCTGTTAAATCCTCTTCAGGAAGGTCAGGAAAAGGCCAGTCTAGGAAATAATAGTGCTCAGAAAAGTATTGGGCAAAAAAATAGCGAATATCAGTTTCATTCCCATGTATCTCAGTTGGAGTAAAAGATAATTCAATTTGGAATTGAGAGGATAGATTTTTTGTAATATTTCGACCTAATCGATAGAGATTAGCACTACTTGAGTGAAGATTTTCTATCGTTCGATAAATAGGCAGGCCCTCATTGAAAAACATATATTCTAGTAATTGAAAAGATTGGGAATGAGCTAGAAAATATTGATAAACGTCTTCCACACTAGTGTTAACATCTAAATCAATCATAATTCCGTTAACGGAAGATTGGATGTCAATATTTGGGAAAGCTGTTCGTAATTCATTTAAATCATTTTTTAGGATTCGTTCTGTACATCCTAATTTTTCGGCAAGTGCATGTAATCTTATCCAATTACGATTCTGAATTAAGATTTCCATTAAGCGTAATTGTCTTTGATCTTTTGTGGATAAAAGGTTTCGCATGTAGGTAATTTCCTCCTAAATTATATTGTATCATAATTATGATTCTGTTGTACAAAAAAACAANAATTAAAAATATGTACATTAAATTCAAAAAAAAAAAAAAAAAAAATATGGCTCCATGGTACAAAAATCAGATATATTAATTTCATAGATAATATTGATTAATGCCTCAAATAGTTGTAAATTGTAAACTATAAAATACTATCTAGGAGTTTAAAATGAAACATACACATAAGAAATCATTTGACTGGTATAGCATGCAACAACGATACTCTATTCGTAAGTATCACTTTGGTGCGGCTAGTGTCTTGCTCGGGACAGCCTTAGTCTTGGGAACTGCTGCCAATGCGCAATCAGTACAAGCGGAGGAACAACATCCTGAAGCAACTAATAGTGTTTCTGTTGATAAGGTAAATGAAGCTACTAAACCAGCAGAAGTTTCTACACCTAAAAAAGAAACAACTTATGCAGCTCCAACTGTTGCGAACCCAGTAGAAACGATTCCAGCTAAATCTGGTGAAGCTAAAGCGCCAGCAGAAAAAGTTGAAGAAGTAAAAGATAAAAAAGAAGAAGTAACGCATCAAGATGCTGTTGACAAGTCAAAATTGTTAACAGCTCTTTCGCGTGCTAAAAAACTTGAGAGTAAGTTATATACAGAAGCAAGTGCTGCAAACTTGCAAGCAAGTATCCAAGCTGGTCAAGGTTTGCTTGGGAAAGCAGATGCGACTGAAGCTGAAGTATCAGCAGCAGAGTCATCTATCCAATCAGCTATTATTGGTCTAGAACTTCGTTCTAACTCTGATAAAGGAACTGTATCAGAAACGCCTGTAGCCAAGAAAGCTGATGAAGTTGAAGCCAAAGAAGAAGCTAAACCAGCTGCAACAACGACTGACCGTTCAGCTGTTGATAGCGCTGTTTTGCCAACTAGCACAGCTGCTAAAGTAGAAACAACTTCAGCTCCAGAAACAACTAATGAAATCTTGAAACCAGGTTTGAGCCTTTCTGATGCTCGCCAAAATCCAGCTATCCGTAAGGAAGATTTGGATAAAGGGCATAGTGGTTTTAGAGCGGCTAGCAATCCAGCCAACCCAATTGTCTCAGGTTCTGGAAATACAGTTGCGTTTTCAGACATAAGTCAAGCTGGTCGTAGCTATAGTTTCCGTGGCTACGGGAACTCACGTGGTGGAAATTCTATTCATTACGATGTAACAACAGTACGTCAAGGTAATAATTTGAATTTCACAATTAAATACTCTGGTCCAGGTGAATTTGTTAATAACAACTTTATCTTGGACAAAGGGGATGGATTTGGAAATCCTTCAAATGCAACCATCACAAGTTCAAATCAAAGAGTGAGGGAGCAATCAAAACCTATTAGCCAGGGTGCCAACTTCGTATCTCACTCAGGATACAGTATGACCTCTGCTACTTCAACAAATACGGAACAAACAATCAGATTTAGTTTACCAATTAAAAATTCAAATGGTGACTTGTCTGTTCGTTTGAAACCTGTTACTTTTAACGTGGACCAAGGTGGTGGCGGTGCCGCTACTAGCAATGACCCATACAGTAACTCTAACTATTATTATAGAGCAAATCCACTATACTTGGATGCTAACCCTTATGGCGGTACTAATAACAAGACTGTTTCAGAAGATATTGACTTCCAAACTGTCTATCTTCCAACTAGTAAGTTACCAGAAGGTCAAACTAGATTAGTTCGAGAAGGTGAAAAAGGACAACGTCAAATTACCTATAAAGTTCATCGATTTGGTAACGAAACACTTTTAGGATTGCCAATTAGTAATTCTGTTACTAAAGAAGCTAAGCCACGTATTATGCAAATTGGTGTGGCTAAAGAGTTAATCGATACAGTAAAACCACGTGTTGATCAAAATAAAGTCGGTGATACAAATAACCTCACTTTCTATCTTGATAACGATGGCAACGGTGTTTATACTGAAGGTGTAGACGAACTTGTTCAAAGAATTGCTATTAAAGATGGAGCACAAGGTGCTAAAGGTGAAAAAGGAGATCGAGGCGAACGCGGTCTGATTGGAGCACAAGGTGCCAAAGGTGAAAAAGGAGACCAAGGTGAACGCGGTTTAACTGGAGCCCAAGGTGCCAAAGGTGAAAAAGGAGACCGAGGCGAACGTGGTCTAACTGGAGCTAAAGGTGAAAAAGGAGATCGAGGTGAACGCGGTCTGACTGGAGCCCAAGGTGCCAAAGGTGAAAAAGGAGACCAAGGTGAACGCGGTCTGACTGGAGCTAAAGGTGAAAAAGGAGACCAAGGTGAACGCGGTCTGACTGGAGCNCAAGGTGCCAAAGGTGAAAAAGGAGACCAAGGTGAACGCGGTCTGACTGGAGCCCAAGGTGCCAAAGGTGAAAAAGGAGACCAAGGTGAACGCGGTCTGACTGGAGCCCAAGGTGCTAAAGGTGAAAAAGGAGACCGAGGTGAACGCGGTCTCACTGGCGCACAAGGTGCTAAAGGTGAAAAAGGAGACCAAGGTGAACGCGGTCTGACTGGAGCCCAAGGTGCTAAAGGTGAAAAAGGAGACCGAGGCGAACGCGGATTAACTGGAGCGCAAGGTCAGGCAGGTCGTGACGGTGTAACTCCAACCGTAACCGTTAAAGATAATAAAGAAGACGGTACTCACACTATCACTATTAACGACGGTAGAGGTAATGTTACAAATACTGTTGTAAGAGATGGTTTCGATGGAGCAAGCCCATTAGTTGCGACTCAACGAAATGACGCAGATAAAACAACAACAGTTATCTTCTATTATGACCAAAATGATAACAACGAATTTGATGCAGGAGATATAAAACTAAAAGAAGTTGTCATTGCAGATGGTGCTAAAGGTGAAAAAGGGGACCAAGGCGAACGTGGTCTAACCGGAGCGCAAGGTGAAAAAGGCGAACGTGGAGACCGTGGTGAAACAGGAGCAGCGGGACGTGACGGAAAAACTCCAAAAATCACAACTGCTCGTGGAGCAGACGGCCGTAGTACTGATATTACATTTACTATTCCTGGTGAAGAACCTGTAACAGTTAACATTAAAGATGGTAAAGATGGACGTACACCAACCATCGACTTAAATGCCTTAGCTGAAGCAGCAGCAAGATTAAACAATCAAAGAAGCGGAAGAGTAAGAAGAGCTTTAGCAGACGCCCCATCTACAGCACCAGCAGAAAAACCAAGAGAAGGTACTCTTATTACAGCGTACTTTGATAACAATGGTAATGGTCGATACGATGAAGGTATAGATGAATTAATTGCTAAACAACCAATTTATAACGGTACAGACGGTGCCAATGGTGCAGCAGGTGCAGCCGGACGTAATGGTGCTGAACTATTAAGTGGACCTAAACCACCAACATCAAATGATGGTAAAGATGGTGACACTTATATCGATGCAACTACAGGTGATGTTTATAAGAAAGAAAACGGAACTTGGGATAAGATTGGTAACATTCGTGGGCCTCAAGGTCTAAAAGGTGAAGCCGGAGTTGCAGGACCACAAGGACCACAAGGGCTACAAGGACCTAAGGGTGAACAGGGTGCTCAAGGTCTTCAAGGACGTGATGGAGCGCAAGGACCTGCAGGACGTGACGGTCGTGAAGGTGTACCAGGACCAGCGGGACGCGACGGACGTGATGGAGCACAAGGACCTGCAGGACGTGACGGCCGTGATGGACGCGACGGAAAAGACGTATTGAACGGCAAAGTTGATCCAACAACAGAAGGTAAAGACGGCGATAAATACGTTAACACAGAAACAGGTGACGTCTTCGTTAAGAATAACGGCAACTGGGAAAAAGAAGGTAACATCAAGGGACCTAAGGGTGATAAAGGTGCAGAAGGTGCGCAAGGACCTAAAGGTGCGGATGGAGCTCAAGGTTTACCAGGACGCGACGGACGTGATGGAGCACAAGGACCTGCAGGACGTGACGGCCGTGATGGACGTGACGGAAAAGACGTATTGAACGGCAAAGTTGATCCAACAACAGAAGGTAAAGACGGCGATAAATACGTTAACACAGAAACAGGTGACGTTTTCGTTAAGAATAACGGCAACTGGGAAAAAGAAGGTAACATCAAGGGACCTAAGGGTGATAAAGGTGCAGAAGGTGCGCAAGGACCTAAAGGTGCGGATGGAGCTCAAGGTTTACCAGGACGCGACGGACGTGATGGAGCACAAGGACCTGCAGGACGTGACGGTCGTGATGGACGCGACGGAAAAGACGTATTGAACGGCAAAGTTGATCCAACAACAGAAGGTAAAGACGGCG